>JAHFPI010000104.1 GCA_023266795.1 Rhodospirillales bacterium | reverse complement strand
AACACCCGCTCGATCCCGCCCACCACCAGCCGCTTCAGGTAGAGCTCCGGCGCGATGCGCAGGTAGAGCTGCATGTCCAGCGCGTTGTGATGCGTCTTGAACGGCTTGGCGTTGGCGCCGCCGGGGATCGGGTGCAGCATCGGTGTCTCGACTTCGGTGAAGTTTTCGCCCAGCAGCGCCTGCCGGATGAAGGCGATGATCTGGCTGCGTTTTTTGAACACGTCGCGGCTTTCGTCGCTCATGATCAGGTCGACGTAGCGTTTGCGGTATTTCAGCTCGATGTCGTGCAGACCGTGGTATTTTTCGGGCAGCGGGCGGATGGATTTGCATAGCAGCTCGACTTTTTCCGCGTTGATGGTCAGCTCGCCGCGCGGCGTGCGGCGGATCAGGCCGGTCACGCCGATGATGTCGCCGAGGTCGTAATAGGACATCTGCTCCAGCAGCTCGGCGGAAACGTGGTCCTTATGGCTGAAAATCTGGATCTTGCCGCTGCCGTCCTTGAGGTCGATGAACATGCCGCTGTTGCGGTTCGACATCACCCGCCCCGCCACCGTGACCGCATCCGTGGTCATCGCGCCGGCGGCGATCTCCGCGTATTTCTTCTGCAGGTCGGCGGCATGGTGCGTCACCTCGAACCGGTAGGGGTAGGGATTGACGCCCCGCGCTTCCAGCTGCTTCAGGTTCTCCATTTTCGCGTCGATCAGCGCGTTGCTGTCGGTGACCGGCTGCGCGGTTCCCGCGCCTGCGTGTGTTTTGGCGGCTTCGGCTTTGTTTTTCGGCATCATGTTTATCCTTTATAATTCCCGCGTCATATCGTAGTGCGGCATACCGGCATCCATGTATTCTGGCCCGCGCCTGACGAAATTCAGCCGCTCGTAGAAAGGCACGGCGTCGGCCTGCGAGCTCAGTTTCAGCAGTTGAATATCGCCCGCCGCGCGCATCTCCTGCAAGACATATTTCATCAGCTCTTCGCCGATGCCCTTGCGGCGGAAATCCTTCAGCACCGCCACCCGCTCGATCTTGGCGGCGCTGCCGATGCGCCGGACGCGGCAGGTGGCGATCAGCTGGCCGTCGCCCTTGATGGCGAAGTGCCGCGCCTCCGCGTCCAGGCCGTCGATTTCAAGGTCAGCCGGTATCTTCTGCTCCTCGACGAACACCGCTCGGCGGAGCGCGAAGCAGTCCTGCTTCTCCTCCGGCGCGGTTATTTCCTGACAGGTTATTTTCATGGGTTATTATTTGCCAGATAAATCAGGCGGTTGCAAGGGGGGAAACAAGATCTGTCACCCCTGCGAAAGCAGGGGCCCAGTCGGGTCTTTATTCTTCGCAATCTAAAACGCCAACTGGATCCCTGCTTTCGCAGGGACGACAGTGTATAGATAACTTTTTATTTTGCTATATAAAGGGAGGTATGACCCCACAAGCTCTCCAGGAACAGGTACTTCCGAAGCGTTTTCTCATCCCCCAGGCGCCCGTGCTGGTTATGGACGGGCACCGGCTGTTTTGCCTGACGGCGGAGGGGGAGCTCAAAAATCTGGAAACCGAGGCGGCGCGGCTGCTGGTTCGGCAGCAGATGCCGATTGTCTGCAACGGCCCTCAGCTGGCGGCACGGCTGGGGATGGAAAGGTTCCATACCTATGACGTGCTGGAGCTGTTTGCCTTTATCCGTCCGGGGAAGTTCGCCGTGCCGACGCCGCGCGGCATTGCCCGCGCCCTCGATCTGCTCGAACCCGCCACGCCCGAGGACCAGTGCCTTGCTCTCCGCGATTCCATCCGTCATCTGCTGGTCGACCTGACAGTGCCGGGGCGCGAGGAAAAAAGCGATCCCGCCGCCATCGCCGCGATGATGGGGCTGGTGGGCGTTGTCAATATCGAGCAGGGCGGCTGGCCGTGGACTGCCACAATTCTCGCCGCGCTGGGACGCGCCGATACGCCGCCCACCCGCAGCGATATGAAAGTCGCCATGCGCATCTGGGACAAGCTGCCGGAATGGTCGGTGCATGCGCCGGAACCGGCTGCCGGACACCTCGGCGTCGATGCAGCCGAAGTGACCGCCCGCCTGCAAAAACTTTTGCAGAAACAGCATAAAGAGAACCGCCCCGAACAGCACCGGTATGCCGAAGCCCTCGCTGCCGCCTTCGCGCCGCGCGACGAGGCTGAAATGCCGCATGTCGTGCTGGCCGAGGCGGGCACCGGCGTCGGCAAGACGCTGGGTTATCTCGCGCCCGCAACCGTCTGGGCGGAGAAAAACGAAGGCGCGGTATGGATTTCAACCTTCACCCGCAATTTGCAGCGTCAGGTCGAAAGCGAGCTTGACCGTTTATATGACGACCCCGTCACCAAAAGCCGCAAGGTGGTGACGCGCAAGGGGCGGGAGAATTATTTATGCCTGCTCAATCTTGAGGACACCACGCAGGCCGGCAGCATCGCCACCAGCGACATCAACGCCACGGCATTGGGGCTTATGCTGCGCTGGGCGGCGGTGACGGAGGACGGCGATCTTGCCGGCAAGGATTTCCCCGGCTGGCTGACGGGGCTGCTGGGCAGGGGGAAGGTGCATAATTTCGCCGACCGGCGCGGTGAATGCGTTTATTCCGCCTGCGCGCATTTTCACAAATGTTTTATCGAGAAGAGCATCCGCAAGGCGAAGCGCGCCGACATCGTCATCGCCAATCACGCGCTGGTCATGCATCAGGTGGTGATGAACGGCGCGGACGGCGTGCTGCCGAACCGCTATATTTTCGACGAGGGGCATCACCTGTTCGAGGCGGCCGACAGCGCCTTTGATTCCCAGCTGAACGGCACATGGACGGCGGATCTGCGCCGCTGGCTGCTCGGCACCGAGTCCGAAAAGCGCACCCGCGCGCGCGGCATCCGGCGGCGACTTGAAGACATCATCACCGACAATGAAGCAGCCGCCAAAGACCTTGACGCGCTGATGGAGGCCGCCCGCTGCCTGCCCGCGCCCGCATGGCGGCAACGCCTGCGCGACGGCACGCCCAAGGGCGTCACCGAAGTGTTCCTCTCCCTCTGCCGCCAGCAGGTGCAGGCGCGCAACAACGCGCAGAACGCTTTTTATTCCCTTGAAACCGGCGTGCAGCCGCCCATCCCCGGACTATTGGAAGCGGCTTATGCACTGTCCCTGCGCCTCAACGACCTGCGCAAGCCGCTGACGTCGCTGGTAAAACATTTACAGGACAAGCTGGCTGACGAGGCGGAGACGCTCGACACTGACATGCGCGAACGGCTGCATTTCATGATCAGCAGCCTGACCTTCCGCGCCACCGCAATCGTCGGCGGCTGGATCGATATGCTGGCCGCGCTCAAAACCGCTACTCCTCCCGAATGCGTCGACTGGCTGGAGATCACCCGCGTCGACGGGCACGACGCCGATGTCGGCTTTTACCGTTATTACGTCGATCCGGTGAAGGTATTCACCGAGCGGCTCAAACCGCAGGCGCACGGCGTGGCCGTGACCTCGGCCACCCTGCGCGACGTGTCGGAAGACGATCCGGAAGGCTGGACAAGCGCGCTGATGCGCACCGGCGTGAAGCATCTGGCCGAAGATACCAAACTCTTCCACGTTTCATCGCCGTTCGATTATAAAAACCAGACGCGGGTGCTGATCGTTGGCGATGTTAAAAAAGACGATGTGAATGAAACAGCGGCGGCGTACCGCGAGCTGTTTTTGGCGGCGGGCGGCGGTGCGCTGGGGATTTTTACCGCCGTGCAGCGGCTGAAGGCCGTGCATGAAAAGCTGGTATCGCCGCTGGAGAACGGCGGGCTTCATCTTTACGCCCAGCACGTCGACCCGCTCGACATCTCCACGCTGATCGATATTTTCCGCGAGGAGGAGAACGCTTGCCTGCTCGGCACCGACGCGACAAGGGACGGCATCGACGTGCCGGGGCGCTCGCTGCGGCTGGTGGTCTATGACCGCGTGCCGTGGCCGAAGCCGACCATCCTGCACAAGGCGCGGCGCAATTATTTTGGCCGGAATTACGACGACATGCTGACGCGCTTCAAGCTGAAGCAGGCCTATGGCCGCCTGATCCGCCGCGCGGATGATAAAGGCGTTTTCGTGCTGCTCGACGGCGCGTTGCCCACCCGCCTCACGACTGCCTTCCCCGAAGGCGTCACAGTCGAGCGGGTTGGGTTGGCGGAGGCGGTGAGGGCGACGAAAGAGTTTCTTGCGTCCTGAACGTCATGCCCGCCTTGCGCGGGCATCCGGAAGGCTGTCCAGCCGTCATGTAGACTCATGAGACGCGCAGACGCGCTACCAGACCCCCGCGTGAAGCGGGGGTGACGATAAGATTAAAAGAATTAAGCCGCCTTACTTTTCAGCGCCGGATAATCCGTATAGCCCTTGGCGTCGTGTGTATAGAACGTCGCGTAATCCGGCGGATTGAGCGGGGCGCCGGTTTTAAATCTCTCCACCAGATCGGGATTGGCGAGGAACGGGACGCCGTAGGCAATCGCATCCGCTTCGCCCGCCGCCAGCGCCTTTTCGCCCAGCTCCTTGGTATAACCGCCGTTGGTAATCAGCGCGCCTTTGAAGGCTTTGCGGATCACGGGCGTTACGCGCGCGCCTTCCGCGTACATCATATGGCCGGGCAGGGCTTCCAGTGTGTGCAGGTAGGCGAGGCCGTAGCTGTCGAGTTTTTCGGCGGCGCGGCCGAAAGTTTTCATCGGGTCGCTGTCGTTCATGTCGTTGAAGGCGTTGCGCGGGGAGAGGCGCACGCCCACCCGTCCGGCGCCACAGACGCTTATCACCGCTTCCGTCACCTGCGCCAGCAGGCGCACACGGTTTTCCGCCGTGCCGCCGTAAGCATCCGTGCGCTTGTTCGAGCCGTCGCGCAGGAACTGGTCGAGCAGGTAGCCGTTGGCGCCGTGGATTTCCACGCCGTCGAAACCCGCGTCCTTCGCGCGTTGCGCGGCGGCTTTATAATCCGCAATCGTCGTTTTGATTTCGTCGATAGTCAGGGCATGCGGCGTCACATAAGGTTTATTGCCCGTAGGCGTTCTGGATTCCCCTTTGGCGGCGATGGCCGAGGGCGCCACGGGCAGCTGCCCGCCGAGAAAATCCGGATGCGTCACGCGGCCCATGTGCCAGAGCTGCATGAAAATCCGCCCGCCCGCCTGATGCACGCCCGCCGTCACCGGCTGCCAGCCCTTGACCTGCACGGCGTTAAAAATCCCAGGCGCCTGCACCCAGCCGTAACCGCGCTGTGAAACAGGCGTCGCTTCCGTGATCAGCAGCCCTGCGCCCGCGCGCTGTGCGTAGTATTCCGTCATCATCGGCGTCGGCACGCCGTCCACCGTTGCGCGGCCACGGGTCAGCGGCGCCATGATAATCCGGTTCGGCAGCGTCAGACTGCCTGCTTTTAACGGCTGGAAAAGGGGGGATTGCATGGTGTTCTCCTTTATTTCATCAGGGCTTTTTTGGCCTGTTCGATATGGATGTTGAGCTGGTTCTGCAGCTGGTGCTCGGTCATCTCGATGCCTTTGGCCGCGAGATCGATCTGCACCTTGCGCAGGGGGCCGCCGCCCTTCTTGTGATCCACGTCGGTCTCGATGATTTTATCGGCATAGGCATCCGCGTCTTTGCCGGTTAGCCCGATCTGCCCCGCCGCCCACAGGCCGAGCAGTTTTATCGACTTGTTGTGCGCCTTGAAGCGCAGTTCCTCGTCGTGCTTGAATTTGTTTTCGAATGCTTTTTCGCGGTCGTTAAAGGTGTCGCTGGTCATGTTCGGGCCCTCACATGCGGTTGCCGGTGGTTGACTTTGGTGCCGTACCGGAATATACCTCGAAACCTTCCAAAATGTTTTAGAAAAATGTGTATCTTATGAAAAAGAAAATCAGCCTTATATCCCAACGCCCTTCCCGCGCCGAAGCGGAGCAGGCCGTCCGCACCCTGATCGAATGGATCGGGGAGAATCCGGAGCGCGAGGGCGTCCGCGAAACACCGCGCCGCGTGGTCAAGGCCTTCGAGGAATATTTTTCCGGCTATAGCCAGAACGCGGCGGAAATCCTCGCCAAGACATTTACCGAGGTCGGCGGATATGACGGGCCGGTGCTGGTGAAAAATCTGGCGGTGGAATCGCGCTGCGAACACCATCTCGCGCCGTTCGTCGGCCGCGCCCATATCGCCTATGTGCCGGACGGACGGGTGGTGGGGCTGTCGAAGCTGTCGCGGCTGGTTGGTGTTTACGCCAGCCGGATGCAGACGCAGGAGCGCCTCACGGCGGAGATCGCCGACGCGCTCGACAAATACCTGAAACCGAAGGGCGTCGCGGTGTTTATCGAGGCGGAGCATTTCTGCATGAAGGTGCGCGGCGTCAGCGAAGACCACGCCATGACCGTCACCACCCGCTTCCTCGGCTCCTACAAAAAAGACAGCGCCGCGCGGGAAGACTTTTTGAAAATGGTCAGGGGATAATTATATACTACGTCACCCCTGCGAAAGCAGGGGCCCAGTCGGGTCTTTATTCTTCGCAATCTAAAACGCCAACTGGATCCCTGCTTTCGCAGGGACGACAGCAGCCGCCATCAGGGCAT
>JAHFPI010000103.1 GCA_023266795.1 Rhodospirillales bacterium | reverse complement strand
ATCATATCCCCGGTATGCGCGCCGGGCGTTTTCTGGCAGAACTTCAGCAAGAATGTGCCGATGCGCTGCGGAGCGGTTCTGGACGTAACCTGTTCCAGCTGCTGCACCAGATAATGCTGCAGCGCGGCGATCGAGCCGAGGATTTTCAGGGCGAAGGAGGGGCTTTGCCCTATCTTCTGAATAAAATAATTTCCAGGGATTTCCAGCAGGCATACATCGCTCAGCGCCTCCGCGTTGGCGGGGTAGATCGGACGTTCATTGAATACCGCTGCTTCGGCAAACGATTCGCCTGGACCGAAAATGTGAATGATCATCTCCCCGCCTTCGCGGGAGATGCGATAGAGCTTGGTCCAGCCCTCCATTAGCACAAAAAATCCCTCAGCCTTGTCACCCATGGCAAAGATCTGCTCGCCCTTTTTGTAATTTTTTTCATGGGCGTGACGGGAAATGTCATCAAGGGCAAGGGAGTCCAGCCCCTGAAAGAGCGGCGTTTGTTGCAGCCAGTGGATAGATTTTGTCGTCATGGGCAATCCTGTTTTTTTGTGTATTATATCAAATAATCCGGAGTATAATAGGGCTCAATTTTTACAGAGGATTTCATGGGCGTAGGCGTGGCCGGAATCGTCATGGCGGGTGGTCGTTCGTCCAGGATGGGACAGAACAAGGCGCTGATGCTATATCGCGGCCGGAAGCTGATCGATCTGGCGCAGGAGCATCTGCGGATGGCGGGCGTGTGGGAAATTTTTATCAGCGGGGCTGTTGAGGGGTATACATGCCTGCCGGACACGGCCCCGGGATTCGGACCGGCGCAGGCGCTTGTGCGCCTTGCGGAGGATTTTGAGGCATTCGAGAGTCTGTTGGTCATTCCTGTGGATATGCCGCTACTGACGGGAGACATTTTAAAAGTTCTGTTGCATAAAAAAGAGGGCGCCTTCTATGCGGAACACTTTTTACCCGCGCATATTCCGCTGGCTAAGCTTAAAAAGCCTGTCACAAATCCGGCCGGCGGCAAGGGGCTGTCGATCAGGTCGCTGCTCGGACAAACCGGTATTAAAAGCATCCCTCTGCCTGCCGGCGAAGAAAGTTTTTTTCTTAACGTCAACACGCCGGAAGATTTCAGCAGATTGACTGGAATGCAGTGACTGCCTGCCCAATTAAACGTCACTTATCCGCCACGAATATCACCCGAAAATCATTTACATTCGTCAGCGTCGGGCCGGTGATGATGGAATCACCCAGCGCCTGAAAAAAACTATGGCCGTCATTATCGGCGAGGCTTTCGACGGGGTTTATGCCCATTTGCCATGCCCTTTGCAAGCTGTCGGGGCCGAGATAGGCGCCGGCGATGTCTTCCGTGCCATCGACACCATCCGTATCCCCTGCAACGGCGTGAATACCGGGATGTCCGTTAAGGGCAAGTCCTAACGACAGCAGATACTCGACATTTCTGCCGCCGCGTCCTTTGCCCCGCACCGTCACCGTTGTTTCTCCTCCGGAGAGGAGCACGCAGGGTGGAATAAAGGGCTGTGCGTGTCTTGCGGTTTGCAGCGCCAGCGCTGCTAAAACTTTACCAACCTCTTGCGCCTCACCCTCCATACGATCACTTAATATGTGCGCCCTGATGCCCTGTGCCGCTGCCACGGCAGCCGCCCTTTCCAGCGCCATTTGCGGTGTGGCAATCAGGTGTGTGATGACGTCTTTTATGCGGGGATCGTCCGGCTTGATGGATTCGGCGCTGCCATTTTTTAGCATATCAATAATTCTTCGGGGGGTATCAATTTTGTATTTTTTCAGGACGGCAAGCGCATCGGCGCAGGTTGTGCCGTCCGCGACCGTTGGACCGGAAGCAATGTCCATCGGGTTGTCTCCCGGCACATCGGAAATCAGCAGGGTGACGACCTTTGCCGGATAGCAGGCTGCTGCGAGACGCCCGCCTTTAATGGCGGAAAGGTGACGCCGCACGCAGTTCATTTCGCTGATGGCAGCCCCGGATTTCAGCAGATTCCGGCTGATGGATTGTTTATCTTCCAAAGACAGCCCTTCCAGCGGCAAGGGCAACAAAGCGGAACCGCCGCCGGAAATCAGGCACAGCACCAGATCTTTTGCGGCCAGGTTTCTGACTATCTCCAGCATCCGCTGCGCGGCCCTCATGCCCGCCTCGTCAGGAACGGGATGCGCAGCTCCCACGATTTCTATGCGGCGGCAGGGCGCTTCGTATCCATAGCGCGTAACCACCAACCCGCTTAAATCTCCCGGCCAGTTATCTTCGACAGCTTTCGCCATGGCGGCGGAGGCCTTGCCCGCGCCAATAACAATCATCCGGCCCATCGGCGCCGCCGGCAAATTCTGTGGGACGCAAAGCTCGGGCTGCGCAGCGGCGATGGCCGCCCTGAACATTTCAAGGAGAAGTTCTTTAGGGTTTTCCATGATTCATCTTAATTACCCCGCGCGAGCAAGGCAACCGCCGATAGCTCAGGCAATCGCCTTGTTGCAATTTTTTCCGTCAACCCAGGGCGGCAGCAGGCGAACCAATATCGATAGCAGGACAAATGGCGCGGCCAGAACGGAGATCCCGGCCAGTACGCCGTGGCGGCCGAGGAATACCCACGGAAACTGCAGCAGGCCATGCCCGGTTTTCGATATCTCCTGCCCGCCGATGATCACGTTAAAGCGCATCATCAGGACATTGAGCAGGGCCAGCGCGGCGCTCACCGTAATTGCGGCGACCAGAACTTTTCCCGTCGCGCGCTTCCAGAACACGTAGGAAAGGATGATGGTTGGCGTCACCGCCCCGACGGCGAATTGCAGCAGGAAGAAGGGAACGACCAGACGGGTCGTGACGTATTCCATGATAATGTCAATTCCCTCTTTGGCCTTGTAAACGACGCTGCCGAATTCCACGCCTTCCAGTATCAGGGTAAACATGACAAATCCCCACAGCGTGTAGCCCAGCCCTTTCAGGCAATCGGTATCAACCGCGACCTTGCGCAACTTGCAGGACAGGACATACAGAACGGTTATCAGCGCGACACCGGAGATGATCGACGAAAACAGGAATATGACCGGCATGAGGTCGGACGACCACCATTCCCGCGACTTGAGCGAACCGAAGATGAATCCGGTATAGCCATGAAAGCCATGAGCGGCGGGAATGCCGGTGACGGCCAGGGCGAATATCCACTTACGGTCATGGCTTATGGCCGCCTCGGACAAATCATGCGACCCGAGGCTCGCCAGATTGTAAAGCCGCGCCATCAGGCTCTTTCCGGATTGCGCCCGCTGCACAATGTAAGGCCGGAAGATAAACCAGATTTCCAGCACCAGCAGCAGGATATACATACCGGCGAGATAGCCGAACATGGCCATCGCAGAGCTCCAATGCGGCGTGAACATGGAGTTCAACGCGCGCTCGGGATGGCCGAGGTGCAGCATCAGCGATACGGGCACGAAGAGCATCAGGCACAGCGAGGTCAGCAGGGCGAAGTGCGCGACTGGGCGAAGGCGTTTAATGCCGAACACCTGATAGAGGCTCGAAACCGTGAAAGAAGCGGCCACCAGCCCGCTGAGATACGGGTAAATGACGATCATTATGCTCCACCCGAAGATGGTTTCGTTGGGATAGACGTAGCCGGTAAACGGCGCGACCGCGAAAAGATGGTCCATTAAATTACCTCCTTATCGATGCCGACATAAAAGACATTGGGAGCGTTGCCGCTTTCCGGTTTGAGCACCTGCACCCGGTTGTTGGCGAGGAACTGGCTGATCGGGCTCTGTTTATCGTTGCGGTCGCCGAAGACGCGGGCGCCGACCGGGCATACTTCAACACAGGCGGGTTGCAGTCCCTTGGTGATGCGATGGTAGCACCAGGTGCATTTGTCGCTGACGCCCTGCTCCTCGTTGAAGAACCGCGCGCCATAGGGGCACGCCTGAACGCAGTACTCGCAGCCGATGCAATAAGTATGGTCGATCACGACAATGCCATCGGCGGTCTTGAACGTCGCACCGACCGGGCACACCTGAACGCAGGCGGGATGGGTGCACTGGTTGCACAGCTTGGGAACGAAAAACGCCTTTTCGACCTTCTCTCCCGCATAGCGGTTGGCGAACCGGTATTCTTTTTCGGAGCCGGAGGCGGCGATGTTCACGGGGTCGGCCTGGCTGTCGATGCGTGCGTGTTCCTCGCCCTCCAGAGTGACGTAGCGCTCGACCCAGGTGCGGAAATGGTGGGCGTCGCCTGCGACCTCGTTTTCCGCCTTGCACGCCTCGACGCAGCGCAGGCAGCCGATGCATTTCGTCGCATCGACGCCGAAGGCCCAACGATGCTTGCTCCAGTCATAGCCCGGCAGCGCCGGCACCGGGGGCGCTGCTTCTGCCGCGTGCGCCGCCTTGGGCAGCATGGCGCCCGTCGCTATCATTGCAACACTGCCCGCGATTGCGCTTCCCAGATAGCCCAGTACGGCGCGGCGACTGCTCTGGCACGTTTCGATCTGTTCTTTTTCGTTCATTTTTAATTCATCCATTTCCAATGTCCTCCTGACCGAAGACCTCATCACTTGCAACTGTAGCCGGCATAGTAGGCTGCTAATTTTTCCACGTCGGCATCGTTCATGCCTTTGGCGAGCGCATTCATGGCGGTATTTGGCCGCTGACCGCCTGCGTAGGCCTTCAGGGTGCCGACGATGTAATCTTTGGATTGTCCGACAAGGTTTGGCCAGCCGCGATCGGCGCTGCTCCCGTTCGCGCCGTGGCAGTTCACGCATACTGACGCTCCGGCTTCATGTGCGGCGGCGGTCTGTTCTGCCGTGTTCGCGGCGCTTTTGCATTTCAGGCTGCTAAAGTACGCGGCAATATCCTTGATATCGGCGTCACTCATGGCGGCGGCGATGGGCGCCATCATCGGGTCGTTCCGTTTGCCGGTTTTGTATTCCGTGAGCGTTGCGATCAGGTAAGTCTGGTTCTGTCCCGCGAGAGTGGGGCCGGGGAGACCCGCGCTGATACCGTTGGCGCCGTGGCAGTCAAGGCAGGTGGCTATTTTGCCCTTGCCCGCTTCCGCGTCGCCCCGATGTTCAGGCGCAGCGAGGGAGCCGACGAACGTCCCCGGCGAATGTGGATTGTGGCAGAGGGTGCATTGCAGCGCTCCGGCGTGATCTTTGACCACGATCTGGCGCTGTTGAGACGGCCTTCCCGCCGTCTGTTCATGGCAAAGCTTACAAAGCGCCTGCGTGTCGGTCGGGATGGCCATCTTCAGGTCGTCAGGGTGAACCCGTCCGGTCGCGGCGTGCATGTAGTGTTGCTGGGGATCGCGGCTGCCAGCGGGGCCATGGCAGACCTCGCATTTGACGACTTTACCGGCATCGGGGTTGTTGTGGACGCTTTTTGACCATTCGGAAACTTTATCGGAATGGCAGGATTCGCAATAGGCCGTTCCCTGATACCTGGGTTTGTCCTGGGCAATCTCCATCACCGCATCGCCGCGATAGTAGCCGTATTTGTAGTAGGACTTGTCGACAAGAAAATATCGTGCCGCGACTGCAAGGGCACCGAATATCACGAGGAGAAGGACGAGTCGGACGGCATGTTTAGGCATATGACAAAAGCCCCTTTTTTCTTGGTTACTACCCTTATCATCATGTATGCGCAGACCGTCCTTCTTGACCGAAATCAAGATAATGAAAATGGCGGGAAAGTATGTGATATTTGCGACACCACCTGAAATCCCGTTAAAAACAGGCCTTCCAAGCAATATTTAAAACGAGTTGGCGCAGATTTTAAAATATTGTTGCATCACTGGATGGTTCCGAGAATTTAAGTTATAAAACTTTCACTGCGGGCTATTGCAACATAAAAAAAGAGCTCCGGTTTCCCGAAGCTCTTTTTATCCGTTTATTCCGGTTTTATTATTTAGCTGCCGGAAGCGCTGCCGGTGTATCAGCCTGCATACGCAGCCAGGCGATCAGGTTTGCGCGGTCTTTGCTGTCTTTAATGCCGCTAAACATCGCCATTTTGTTTCCGGGCACATGCTCCTTGGGGGAGGCAATAAAGCCGTCCAGCTCAGAGTATGACCATTTTTTCTTGCCATTATGGCTTTTCAGCGCGTCAGAGTATTTGAAGCCGTCTTTATACGCATAGGAGCTATTAACAACATTCCACAGGTTCGGCCCCATCTTGTTCGCGCCGTCCTTGTCAAAGGAATGACAGCCGGTGCATTTGGCCGAAACCGCTTGTCCTGCGGCTACATCAGCGGTCGCCAGAAGCGCGTTGATGGATTCCGACTGGGCCGGTTTGTTCAGACCAAAAACCAGCACTGCGCAAAATGCGGCTACAAAAAACGTATAACGAGTTATCCCAGACATGTATTTTATCTCCTTGTTATGTTGCTATATCAGTAAATTGTCTCAGACCCTTGTAGACCACATATTGATCCAAATCAAGATATCAGAACTTTTCGGGGCTGGCCTTTACTTAATTTTTATCTATTTGATTTAATTAACTAATTTATGTAATTTTATTGGTTTTTTTAGCATCTAAAAAGCATCCCAAGAAAAACGCTTAAATGCGCTCCAATCTATTG
>JAHFPI010000007.1:18848-22662 GCA_023266795.1 Rhodospirillales bacterium | reverse complement strand
GGTTTTGGCCGGATCATCAATATTTCCTCGATCAACGGCCAGAAAGGCCAGTTCGGCCAGACCAACTACTCGGCGGCCAAAGCCGGCATGCACGGCTTTACCAAGGCGCTGGCGCTGGAAGTCGCCAAAAAGAACGTTACCGTCAACACGATTTCGCCGGGCTATATCGAAACGGACATGGTTCTTGCCGTAGCGGAGAATGTCCGCAACAGCATCGTGGCGCAAATTCCGGTCGGCCGTTTCGGCAAGCCGGAAGATGTCGCTCATGTGGTCTCTTTCCTGTTATCAGACGAGTCCGGATTTATCACCGGCGCCAATATCGCTACCAATGGCGGTCACTTTATGGAGTAAGACGCTATAATGCGTGTTATCAAAAAATATCCGAACCGGCGTCTCTACGACACGGAGAAGAGCACCTATATCACAGTGGCGGATGTGCTGAAGATCATCCGTCAGGGCGAGGAATTTCAGGTGGTCGACGCCGACAGCGGCGAGGATATCACGAGGTCAATACTGGTGCAGATCATCACCGAGCAGGAAGGCGGCGCCACGCCTATTTTTACCACCGACATGCTGACCCAGTTCATCCGCGTCTATGACGACAACTCGCAGGCGCTGTTTGGCGAATTTCTCGACCGCAACCTCAAAATGTTCGGCGAGCAGCAGAAACGCTTTCAGGATCAGTTGGGCAATATCGTCGGCTCGCCACTACAGATTATGCAGGACCTGACCGAGCGCAATCTTTCCATCTGGAAAGATATGCAGCAGCAGTTCATGGATATGGCCACGGGCAGGACGCCTCCCCCGAAAAAGCCCGAATCCCCGCCCGAGAAACCTGCCGCCAAGAAAAAAACTACGCGGAAATAGCCGGATATGGCCTATTGCGTCCGCAATTCTTACCTTGACATGCGCAGATAATTATATTACCATAACTGCAAATTACGCCTCTTTTTAAAGTGGATTTGAATAGTCAT
Source organism: Rhodospirillales bacterium (assembly GCA_023266795.1). Taxonomy (GTDB): domain Bacteria; phylum Pseudomonadota; class Alphaproteobacteria; order Micavibrionales; family UBA2020; genus PALSA-926. The sequence goes on along the minus strand of JAHFPI010000007.1, from coordinate 21,688 downwards.
GACTGCCCAACTGCAAAATTCATTTAATAATCCCCCAAAACCTGCGCCGGGTATGCTGGTCTGGGCTGCGCTCGACGGCGAAGGCGAGGCCAGCATGAGGGAACTGCTCGATGCGGGCGCGGATATTCATGAAAGAGCTTTGGGGAACAGCGACACTGTATTGATGTGCGCGGCAAAGAACGGTGATCCGGATGTCGTGCGCCTGCTGCTCGACAGGGGTGCGGACGTTCATCAAAAAAACGATAAAGGTGAGACAGCATTGCACTACGCGGCAGAAGAAGGGCATACAGAGATCATGCGCCTGCTGATTGATAAGGGCGCTGACGTCCATGAAAGGGGCAATCTTGGCAATACTGCGCTGATTTACACAGCGCCGGGCGGCTATACGGAAGCCGCCCGTCTATTGATCGACAGGGGTATTTCTCTTGACGAAAAAAACAACTTTGGCAGGACGGCGCTGGTGCTTGCCGCACACCACGGTCATGTAAGCCTTGTGCGCCTGCTTATTGATAAGGGTGCAAAAATTCATAAAGAACAGGACGAATGGCCCAACGACTGGAGCGGCCGTAATAAAAATGCCGCCGACTATCGGAAAATCCTGCAGATGTTGCAAGAAGCCAGAGTAGCCGAAGCGGCGGTGAAAACAGCGGAAGCGGCAAGAATTGAGTACGTATCAGACCCGCACCTGCACCGGAATATTCCTAAACCAAAACTGTTGCAAATCCTGCCAAAGTCGCGGTGAAATAGCATGACCAGTCAGTTACAACATTCATTCAATAAACCGTCCCAAAAAGAAGTGGAGGCCTTCGTTCAGGCTGCCGTAAACGGAATCAATCCGACCGTCACGGCGTTCCTCAAAAAATACCCTGCCGCGATTGACGAAAAAATGAATGGCTGGACCGCGCTGATGATGACCGCCGTGTGGGATCAGGAGGAACTGGCAAAGCTGCTGCTGGACAGAGGCGCCGAGACGGATGAAAAATGCTCCGATGGCAGGACCGCTTTGGTGCTTGCCCGAGACTGGCAACATGACGAAGTGGCGACGCTGCTGGCAGAAGCCGCTAAAAGACGGGTGGATGAGGCCGCTGCGCGAGTTGCCGAAGAAGAAAGAATCAGGGTTGTGTCAGACCCCCACCTGCGGCGGGATATGCCTGTCCCGAAGCTATTCACCCCCCGAAAAAACGCCTCTTGAAACAATAATACCCTTATTTGAAACAATCGTTCTTTATGGAATAACACGTTGACTGGACGCGAGATTCTCGGGTAAAGTGAATCTACATTTATACATTATGGTTAATTATAGGAGCGTCACACATGGCTGCCAAAGACTATTTGTTTAACCACGAACACAACCCCCTCATCCGCAGCGATTACCGCCCCGATGCTTACAGGATCACTGACGCCAACCTTTATATCAATCTCGATGCAACAGAAACGGTTGTGCGCAACCGGATGTTCGTGGAAGGCAACCCTGTTTCGAAGGTTCAGGGCGGCCCGCTGGTGCTGAACGGCGAAGAGATGGATCTGGTCAGCGTAAAAATCAATGAAAACGGCAAATGGCGCGCTCTCGACAGATCCGAGTTCCTTGTGGACGACAAGCAGCTCATCATCAAGCGCCCGCCATCCGGCCGCTTCGAGCTGGAGATCGTCAACGAAATCAACCCGACGGAGAATACCGCGCTCTCCGGCATTTATGCCTCGGGCGACATTATCGGTTCACAGAACGAATCCCAGGGCTTCCGCCGCATCACCTACTTCCTCGACCGCCCGGACAATCTCGCCAAGTTCACTGTGACGCTGGAGGCGGACAAGCAAAAATATCCGGTCATGATTTCGAATGGTAACGGGAATCTTGAGGCGACCAAAGACCTCGGCAACGGGCGCCACTCCATCACCTGGGTCGACCCGTGGCCGAAACCGAGTTACCTCTTTGCTACCATTGCCGGGGATATGAAAGTCGTACATGACACGTTCATCACCGTGTCCGGCAAAGAAGTCGACCTGCGCATCGTCGTGCCGAAGGGCTATGAGAATAAGGTGGCCTGGGCGATGGAATCCATTAAAAAGGCCATGAAATGGGACGAGGAAAAATACGGTCGCGAGTACGATCTTGACTGCCTGCACCTCATCGGCCTCGAAAAATTCAACATGGGCGCCATGGAAAACAAGGGCGCCATCGTTTTCAACATCAAGGACCTCTGCGGCAGCCCCGAAACATCGACGGATGCTCAGCTGCTGCGTATTGAGGAAGTCGTCGGACACGAATACTTCCACAACTGGACGGGCGACCGCGTCACCGTGCGCGACTGGTTCGAAATTTCCCTGAAAGAAAGCCTGACGGAACTCCGCAACGAACAGTTCTCCGCCGACATGAATTCTCCCGCCATCGAAACGATCAAGGTCGCGTCAACCCTGCGCGCGGCTCAGTTCCCGGAAGACGCCGGCCCCACGGCGCACTTCGTGCGCCCCGAAAAGGTCGAAGCCTTCGAGAACATCTATTCGGCAACGGTCTACCGCAAGGGCGCGCGCGTTCTCGGCATGATGAAAACCATTCTGGGCGACGAGATGTGGCGCTCTGCGATGGACGCCTATTTTAACAAGTTCGACGGTCAGGCCGTCACCGTTGATGACTTCATCGACACGATGCAGGCGACTTCCGGCATCGACCTCACGCAGTTCCGCCGCTGGTACACCCAGTCCGGCACGCCGGAGATTTCCTATGAAGGGAAATACGACGCCAAGAAAAAAACCTATTCCCTGACGCTGACGCAGCACACGCCCGCGACGGCTGACCAGCCGCTGAGCGAAAAACAGCCGCTGCACATTCCCGTTTCCGTCGG
>JAHFPI010000007.1:0-18838 GCA_023266795.1 Rhodospirillales bacterium | reverse complement strand
CCTGATCGGCCAAAGCGGCAAGGACGTGCAGCTGCTCATTGACGGGGAGCTGTGCAAGCGAACGCCGGAAACCACCCGCGTCCTGAACCTGACTAAACAATCACAGACCTTCGTGTTCAAGAATGTTTCCGGCCCGGTCGTGCCGTCCATCCTGCGCGGCTTCTCCGCACCGGTGAAAATCGTCACCCAGCCTTCCGACGAAGAACTGTTTTTCCGCATGGCGCATGATTCCGACTCTTTCAACCGCTATGAAGCGGCCGAGCGCCTGATGCTGAAGACCCTTCACGGCCTGATTAAGGATTACAAGGATGAAATCCCCTTCAAGCTGCGGCAGGATTTTCTGGACGCTTTTGCCGCCAACCTTGCAAGCGCAACCGACGGCGACCAGGCCTTCGCGGCGCGGATGCTGTCACTGCCCATCTACGACATCGTGGTCCAAGGCCTGAAGACGGTCGATCCGGACGCGGTGCGGGAGGCGATGGAATTTGTGAACGAAACCCTCGCGGAAACTTTCAAGGATGAATTTGCACGTATTTATAAAGAGACAGCGGCACCGGACGGGGAGGTCTATAGTGTCGCGCCCGGGCAGGTAGGGAGACGTGACCTGCACAATGCCAGCCTTGCTTTCCTCAGCGGCCTTGAAACGCCGGAGGTTCTGGAAGCGGCGAAGCACCAGTATCACCAGTAGCAGAATATGACGGAAAAGCTCGCCGCCCTGAAAGCACTGTCCCGTATGCCGGGCGATACAGGCGCGAAAGCGCTCGAGGACTTCTATCAGACCTTCAAGAGTGATACGAACGTTGTTGATACGTGGCTGACCCTGCAGGCTTCAATCCCGTCGGATGACGCTGCCGGACACGTCAGGGGACTCCTGAAGCACGAAGCCTTCGACCTGACCAACCCGAACAAAGTCAGGGCTCTGATGACCGGCTTCCTGAACAATACGAAAGCCTTCCACAACAAGGATGGTTCCGGTTACAAGCTACTGGCAGACGTTGTAATCCAGCTGAATGATGTCAACGCGCATACGGCGGCCGGTATCGTCGGCAAGCTGACGCAGTTCAATAACTGCGACGCGCTGCACCAGAAACTGATGCTGGAACAGCTGAAGCGCATCATGGCGACCCCGAAGCTGAACACGCAGGTCAAGGATATTGTCGGCAAGGCGCTGGCGACAGCCCCAAAACTGCAGACCGTCACAGCTTCTCCCAAGTTGGGCTAATAAATACGACAAAAAACACCGTCACCCGGGCTTATGCCATGGTGACGGTGTTTTTTATTTTTTAATTAAACTGATGGCGTCGGCTGAACGGCGGCTTTAACAACAGCCTGTGGCTGCACGTAGGCGGTGCCGGAGAGGCGCGCCCTGATGATGCCCATGACCGCGCCGTTGATTTCCGCAGGGGCGGCAACCTTGACAAGGTTGGGCTTCTGGCCGGAAGCTATTTCGCTCCATTTTTTTACCAGATCGTCAATGCCTCCTGTTGCAGTACCGCTGCACACCACAAAATCAAATGTGGCCTTGGGATTGAATTTCGCCGCCGCTTCAAGAATAGACGCCGCAGCAGCAGGATCGCCGGTAATAGCGCCATCGCACACGATGATATAATGCTTCTGCCGGTCCGAAAGATTGTCGGGTGTATTATCGCTCAGCAGTTGCTTCGCCGCCGTGAGAAAATCCTTCGCCTCGGCGGGATGCACGTCATAAGCGTTCGGGCCTTTTTCGAGGTGAACCGGCATCAAATACTTGTCACCCCAGAATTTGGCCGTAACCGTCACGCCGTCAACGCCAACGACCGTCGCATGAACTTTGTGGGCGGCAGCGACCGTCGCACCGATCAGGGTGCCGGGGCCGTGCTCACCTTTTGTCGCGCCCTTAGTGTTGTTGATCAGGAAGGTGAAATCGCGGTTTTGCAGTACGGCTTTGTCGTCGCCCGGCATGAATAATTTGAAGTCCGCGTCGAGCCGCTGCTGCCGTTCCAGTTTCTCCGCTTCCACAATCTGGCTGTCGAGCTCGGCCAGATGCTTGTTGGCCGAGGCGGCAAATTCCTGCCGTATGGTGCGTAATTTTTCGACTGAAGTTTTCGGCTCTGGTTGCTGCGAATCAGACATGGCGCGACTCCTTGTGCTGGGACCAATAATTCTGAAAATAGAATATATGTGGTTCAGCCCATACGTCAAGTTACATTGACATATTTATTCAGATGGGGAGTTGAAGATTTTAAACCGCCGGGCCTTTGGGTGCTGCGGGAGCAGGTGCCATTTTGGTCTCGAACTGGAATGCGCCATTTTTGCGGAATTCGATGGCAGTTACGCACTTTGCCGCTTCTTCTGTTTCGCCATACCCGTTGAGCTTTTTAAGCATATCCATGGAGCACCCTCTGATTCTTACTTTTTACGCTCTTGTTTTATGTATAAGTCTAATGATTCATTATGTCCCATTTTTCTTAATTCGTCAAGAAAGTTGTATTTTGCAAAGGATTCCTGGTCATTTAGCTCCGTAGCTACGGTACATATATACCACACTTTATCTTCTTGCTTGGCCAGACTGACCTTTTTGTGTTCCGAAAGGGGGGCCTGAAGCGAGGGGTGCTTGATGCCTGCGGCCTCCTGCTGGGCTTCCCGCAGGATACCGGCCAGCATCAGGATGAAGCGGCTGGGCGAGACGGCATTGTTCCGGTTGAACCCGATATAGACAAGTTTTTTGTCCGGCAGATAGGCGGTGGGCTGCGGCGTCGCCATGATCTTGATGGTGATGCCCTTTTTCTCGACGAAGCTGGTCAGTTGCTGACCGTGCGGACTGCTCTCCAGAATTTCCAGCGCCTTGGAGATCATAACCTGATCGGAGGGCAGCGGCTGGCCGGGTTGCAGGAAATCGTTGAGGTCGGCGGTGCTCATCGGTCCCTACCCTTCAATCCACGCCGGGGTATAGGGGCTGTCGGGGAAATGAATGCCGGACAGCAGCAGGCTCTGGTCCTGAAACAACAGCTTGCCGTCGCCCGCAATCACAATGGTAGCCGCCAGCAGCCCGCCGCCGTAATGCAGCGTGCCGCTGACTTTATAGCCGTTATGCGCCGGATCGGCGGCGACATCCAGCGGCCTGAAGCTGCGGATAATGCTCTGTTGCTGGGCAAGGTTCAGGCTGCTCATGAAGGGCATCTTGTTCGGATCTTTTATCAGGAACACGTCGCCTTCGCTGCCCTGCACGTTGCTGAAGAAAAATTCCAGATAGGGGATGACATTCGTTTCATCCAGCGCCAGCGGGGCTTTTTCGTTGACCGCATAAATCGGGTTCGCCGTGCCGTCGAGGGATATATATTCCTCGCCATTGCCAAGATAGCTCATGGTGAAAGTGGGCATGGTGGCGTAGTTGGTAAGACGGTACACGCGGTAATCGGTGTAAAATGGCAGGACGCGCCAGCAGACTTCCGTCACATCCTGCGAAAAGACCACGGCGTCCTTACGGGTGCTCAACTGCCGGAGCACCCTGAGCGCCTGATCGCGATTCATCCTTATCCACTGTGGTTGAGCCATTTCCTCATCCCCTTAGATGAGGATTATATCAGTTTTGTCGTCCCTGCGAAAGCAGGGATCCAGTTGGTGTTTTTAAGGATAAAGACCCGACTGGGCCCCTGCTTTCGCAGGGGTGACAAGAGGGCATAAAAAAAGAGCCGACGGATTTTAACCCGCCGGCTCTTTTTAAGCTTTTTGTTCCCTGTCTTATGCGAACAGACGGAGAATGGACTGGCTTGCCTGAGAAGCAAGGGACAGAGCCTGGATGCCCAGCTGCTGTGACGTCTGCAGGGAGAGCATGTTGGCCGCTTCCTCGTTCTTGTCAGCCAGCGTCAGCTTGCTGGCGCCTTCTTGCAGCAGATTGATCACGTTTTTGGTGAAGTCCTGACGGGTCTGGATAATCGCCAGATTCTGCCCGAAAGTTGACGCCTGAAGCCGCACTGTCGCCAGTGCACCTTCAATCTGGGTCAGGGAGGTCCCAATGGTGGCAAAGGTTGAGAAGTCGGCCGCAGTGATCCCCAGGTTAGTCGAATTGTAGGTGACACCCGTGGTGACGATTGTATTCTGGGCCGCACCTTTCAGCTCGTTCAGGACGGTTGTCATGGAATTGCCGTTCAGCAGGTTCGTGCCGCCATAACCAGCATCCGTCATCAGCTTGTCAATCTGGGTGCGGATATTGTTATATTGCGCTGCCCGCGTAGCAAAGTCTGACGCTGCACCGTTCGCGGCAACCGCCACGCCGGTTAACTGCCACGCCCCGACGACACCGGCAGCCAGATCCTGACCGACGACACCGCCGACACCGGCATTGTTAGCGCCAAGTTTGAGAACCAAACCGCCGGTCAGCGTCAAAGTTTCGCCGCTCGACGCGTTAATCTGCACACGCACCGAGTTTGCCACAGTACCGCCGCCCGTGACAATCTGTGCGCTCACGCCGGAGAGGGCGTTGATTGAAGCGACAAACTGGGCAAGCGTTTCATTGGCCGTGATTGTGACTGTCCCCTTGACGACACCGTTAGACGACAGGGTCATTGTATCGTTGGCGGCAAAACCGGCAGATGTCATGTTTGCCGCGATAGCCGCAGTCATATCACCTGAGGTTTCCTGACCACCATTGAGCGTGACAGCACCCTGAGCCGCAGTGGCAATAGCCTGCGCCTGGCCTATCAGGGACGTCAGCTCTGTGATACCGTTATCAGCTGCTTTCAAAACCGAGATAGCCTGACCCATGCCGTCGAGATAGTTGGACAGGTCGGCTGAACGGTAGTTTAAAGCCTGAGCGGCGAAATAAGCGTTAGGATTGTCCAGAGCGCTATTAACTTTATTACCTGTAGAAATGCGCAGCTGGGTTTGATCGAGAAGGGCTGCAGTGTTTTGCAAACTCAACAGGTTTGAGCGCATTGCAGCGGTGAGGGCTACTTGAGACATGGCATGTTTCCTTTTCTGGGTTAATGCATATTTTAAGTCGTTAACGTCAGAAGATACTTCCTCTGACTACCCTTTCATCATGCCATGGGAATGGTTAACAAAGTCTTTACGTTTTACAGAAGTTTTGGTATTGAAATCAGGACATTAACGGAATAGGCTGAATTTTATTGACATTATGCAAGGGGTTAGACAGAATAACCGCTCAATCTGCATACCCAAAGTAACAAAGAAAGCTGGCAATGCCCTCACAGACTGCCCACAACCAGAATAGTGCGAATCATGCGCATATTTTCCTCGATCTCGACGGCGTGCTGGCGGATTTCGAGCTGCACGCGCAGCAGGAGAAAAAATACACCCCCACCGGTAAAATTGACTATGACGCGCTGGATTATAAATGGTGGTCAACGATGCCTGCCTTTGACGGAGCAAAGGAGTTTTATGACGCGGCGCGAAAAATGGGTGTCGTCAAGTTCCTGACCGGCCCCATCGCCAACGAAGAGTGTTTTTCCGGCAAGGCGCATTGGGTACAGACTTTTGTGCCCGAGCGCGGGAAAAAAATCCTGAAGGATCTGATTATCTGCGCCAGCGCGGACAAAGCCTATCTCGCCCGACCCAACCATATCCTGATTGACGACCGCATAGACAATATCAAGGCATGGCAGGCGGCAGGCGGCATCGGCATCCACCACACCGGCGATTTCGGGGAGACGATGAAAAAACTGCAGGAAGCCATCGCGACACTGGCCGCAACCTCCTATGTGGTGCCCGCAAAAAAAACCGGCCGCAGCCGGTTCTTCCCGGGGTTGAATTAAAACCCTTCCATGCTCAGTATCACCAACCTCACATACCGCATCGGCGGACGAACGATTCTTGAGAATTCCAGCGTCAACGTCATGGACGGCTGGAAAGTCGGCGTGATCGGCGCCAACGGCACGGGCAAGACGACGCTGTTCAAGCTGATCGCCGGCGAGCTGCATGTTGACGGCGGCGACATCCACATGACGGACAAGCACCGTTTCGGCATGGTGCGGCAGGACATCCCCGACACGGATAGTCCGATCATCGACATCGTGCTGGGCGCGGACGAAGAGCTCGCCCGTCTTTTTAAGGCCACAGAAACGGAAACCGACCCCTATAAAATCGCCGATATTTATGCGCGGCTGCTCGAGCTGGACGCCTACGCCGCCCCTTCCCGCGCCGCGATTCTTTTGACGGGGCTTGGATTCAAGGAAGAACAATTGCAGGAACCCTTCTCCTCTCTCAGCGGCGGGTGGCGGATGCGGGTGGCGCTGGCCGCTGCGCTGTTCGTGCAACCTGAAATTTTATTGCTCGACGAGCCGACCAACCACCTTGACCTTGAGGCGATCATGTGGCTGGAAACGTATCTCGCCACCTATCCCCATACGCTGCTCATCATCTCGCATGACCGCGAGATGCTCAACAAGTGCGTAGACCATGTCATCCATGTCGACAAAAAACAACTGACTCTCTATACCGGCAATTACGACACCTTCGAGCGGGAACGTGCCGCCAAGCTGGGATTGCAGCAGAAAACCTACGAAAAGCAGCAGGCCGCGCGCGCCCACATGCAGGCCTTCGTCGACCGTTTCCGCGCCTCCGCCGCCAAGGCGCGGCAGGCGCAGAGCCGCGTCAAGGCGCTGGAACGCATGGATCTCGTCGATGAGGTCATTGCTGAACGCGCCATCCGTTTCAGGTTCCCCGACCCCCCCGATAAACTCTCCCCGCCGATGATCGCCCTGCGTCATGTCGATGTCGGCTATACGGCAGGAAAACCGATCCTGCGCCGCATCCACGAAAACATCGATCCCGACGATCGCATCGCCCTGCTCGGCGCCAACGGCAACGGCAAATCGACGCTCATGAAGCTGATTGCCGGTAAACTGGGCACGATGAACGGCGAGATGGTGCGCTCCGGCAAGCTGCGCATCGGTTACTTCTCGCAGCACCAGACGGAAGAGCTGGACGTGGAATCGACGCCCGTTCAGGAAATGACCCGGATCATGGAAAGAAAACTGGGAGATGCGCGGGAGACGATCGTGCGCGCGCGGCTGGGGCAGTTCGGCTTTTCAAAAGGGCTGGCCGACAACCGCATCGGCGACCTCAGCGGCGGCGAAAAGGCGCGGCTGCTGTTCGCCTTCATGAGCTTCGACGCCCCGCATTTATTGCTGTTAGATGAACCAACCAACCATCTCGACATCGATGCCCGCGAGGCGCTGGTGCAGGCGCTCAACGCCTATGAGGGCGCGGTGGTGATCGTCAGCCACGACCCGACGATGGTCGAGCGCGTCGCCGACCGCCTGTGGCTCGTCAACGACGGAGCCTGCACGACTTTCGACGGCGATCTTGAGGATTACCGGAAATTCACCATTCAGGCCCGCCGCGCTGCCCGCAAGGGGGAAAAAGAGAAAAAAGTGAAGACCCCTCCCGCGCCCGCGCAGGATGATGCCGATCTCCGCAAGAAAATAGAACAGGCGGAAAAGGAAGTCAGCCGCCTGACGCGGGAAAAAGAAACACTGGAAAAGCGCATGGCCGCGCCCGGCTTTTATGATAACGCCGTCAAAACCCGCGAAACGCAGCACGCCTACAACCAGCTTCTTAAAGAACTGGAAATACAGGAGGCGGCGTGGCTGGCGGCAACGGGATGAATATCGACAGAAGATCATTTAATAAATTAATATTGGGCGGCATCGCCCTATGGTGCGTTATGAGAGGAAAAAGAGTCATGGCAGATGAGACCATCGAAAAAATCAGCAAGCCCGATGCGGAATGGAAAAAAGAACTCACGCCCGCGCAATATGACGTGCTGCGGCAGGAAGGCACCGACCCGCCCTTCTCCGGCCCGCTTAATGATGAAAAACACACCGGAACGTTTGTCTGTGCCGGCTGCGCCCTGCCGTTGTTCCCGTCGAAATTCAAATTTGACAGCGGCACCGGCTGGCCGAGCTTTTATGACGTTATTCCCGGCCACGTCGAAAAAAAGATCGACCACAAAATTATCGTCGCCCGCACCGAATATCACTGCGCGCGCTGCGGCGGCCATCAGGGGCATGTGTTCCCCGACGGCCCCGCGCCCACCGGCCTGCGCTATTGCAACAACGGCTCGGCGTTAAAGTTTATCCCTGAAAAAACATGAGCGCCGTTGAAACAGGGCTGGCTTTCGTCGAAGGGCTGGCGCTGATCGCATCGCCCTGCATCCTGCCCGTGCTGCCGCTGGTGCTTTCGGCCTCCGCAGAAGGCGGCAGACGCAGGCCCTTCGGCATCATCATCGGCTTTGTCCTGTCCTTCAGCGTATTCGCCTTTGCTTCGCGCAAGATCGTGATGGCGTTAAATCTTGACCTCGACATCATTAAAAATATCTCGCTGCTCCTGCTTTTCCTGTTCGGGCTGGTCCTGCTGTCCTCCAGACTGTCGGAGAAGTTCAACCACTGGACGCGCGGCCTCGCCATCCTTGGCAGCCGGTTGTCCTCCGTCGGCAAAGACGGCCTGATGAGCGGCATCCTGATCGGCGCGCTGATCGGCCTCGTCTGGACGCCCTGCGCCGGGCCGATACTGGCGGTCGTGCTGGTGCAAGTTATCCGCCAGCAATCCGACCTGTCGGGCTTTATCATCATTCTTTCTTTTGCCGTCGGCGCGGGTGTGCCGATGCTCATCATCGCGCTGGCCGGAAGGGAAATCATGAAAAAACTTGGATTCTTTACTACACATGCGGAAACCCTGCGCAGAATTTTCGGCGGGCTGATCATTGCTTCAGTAATTTTTATCGCTTCCGGCGTGGATGCACAGTCTCTGTTCACGAGGAACGTCACTGGATCCGGAACGGAAATCACCGGACTGGAAAATGGTCTCAGCACCCCTTACCCCGCGCCGGAATTCGTCGGAATCGAAGCGTGGCTGAATTCTCCGCCGCTGACAATGCAGAGCCTCAAGGGCAAAGTGGTGCTGGTTGATTTCTGGACCTATTCCTGTATCAACTGCGTGCGCACCCTGCCCACTATCACCCGCTGGGATAAGGAATACCGTGACAAAGGGCTGGCAATCGTTGGCGTGCATGCACCGGAATTCGAATTCGAGAAAAAGCTGGATAATGTCCAAGCAGCGCTGACGCATCACGGTATCCGCTATCCGGTGGCGCTTGATAACACCCTTTCCACATGGGACAACTTCAACAACCGCTACTGGCCGGCGCATTATCTGATCGATCGCGAAGGCCGTATCGTTTATACCCACTTCGGCGAAGGCGAATATGACGTCACGGAAAACAACATCCGCTTCCTGCTTGGCCTGAAAGGAAAATCCGCCGCGCAACAGCCCGAAACGGCCTTATCAGGTTTCGGCCAGACGCCCGAAACCTATCTGGGCTACAGCCGGATGGCAAACTTCGGCGGCAAAGAGAAAATTGCCCCCGATGCGGAAGCGGCTTACCAGTTCCCCAAGTTTTTACCTGCCAACAACTGGGCCCTGAACGGGAAATGGACTATCCAGCCTGAAAAAATCATTTCCGGTGAGAAGGATTCCACCTTGCGGCTCAACTTTGTGGCGGCCAAAGTATTTCTCGTCCTCGGCACGTCCGCAGGCACGCCGGTGCATATCACCATGCAACTGGATGGCGAACCCGTCGGCACCCTGACCATCGACCGCCACACGCTGTATGAACTGATTGACCAGAAATCCCCGAAAAACGGCCTGCTGGAAATAAAAGCCGATGCGCCGGGACTGGAAGCCTACGCATTTACGTTTGGCTAGACGACTACGTCACCAGCGCGATAAACCGCCGGAAGCTCAGGCCCTGCACAAGGATGGAGAACAGGACAACGATATACGTCACCGGCAGAATAATGCTTTTTTCAGGCCCCTCCGGCAGCGACAACGCCATCGCAATCGAAAGGCCGCCGCGCAAACCGCCCCAGACAAGGATAGGAATGGTGCCTTTTTCAAAGTGCCTCTGAAAGCTCATCAGCCAGACAGGCAGGCTGACGCTGATCAGGCGGCCCGTCAGAACAGCCCCGATGGCAAAAATGCCGAGCAGCATATGCTGCCCGGTAATGGTAATGACAATCACCTCGAGACCCATCAGCATAAACAGCACGGCATTAAAAATCTCATCCAGCAGCTCCCAGAACATATCAAGCTGCGCGCGGATCCGCTCCGACACTCCGCCGACACGGCCCTTATTGCCCACGACCAGACCCGCCGCCACCATGCAGATCGGCGCGGAGATGTTCAATAATTCCGCCAAGGCATAACCGCCGGTCACCAGCGCCAGCGTCAGCAGCACTTCCACTTTATAATCGTCCATCCTGCGCAGGAAACCATCGGTAACCCAGCCGAGAAAAAAGCCCAGCGCCAGCCCGCCCAGCGCCTGCTGCGCCAGCAGCAGCGACACGCCTTTGATTTCCGGCTGCTGCACGCCGGTCGCGATCTCCAGAATGGTCAGGAAAATAACCACCCCGACCCCATCATTAAACAGGCTCTCGCCGCCGATTTTTGTAAAAAGCTTTTTTGAAATTCCAGCATCCTTCAGAATCGCCAGGACGGCAATGGGATCCGTCGGCGAAATCAGCGCGCCGAACAGCAGAGCATATATATAGGGAACATCCAGACCGATAAAGCCCGCGCCATACCACACCAGCGTGCCTGTAATGACCGTCGCCATGACAACGCCCGCCGTCGCCAGCACGGCCACGGGAACGCCGACTTCCCTGAGATCGTCAAGCCGTATATGAAGCGCGCCGGCAAACAGCAGGAAGGCAAGCATCCCGTGCAGGAGCACCTCAGAAAAATCAATCCCGCCGATAATCTTCCGCACAGGAGTCAGATCGAAAAGGCCCAGCTTATAAAGAAAAATCGCCAGCAGCGACAACAACAGCGCAAAGGCCATATGGCCGATCGTCGCCGGCAGGCGGAAATATTTGTGATTCAGGTAGCCGCCGAGAGCAATAAACGTCAGGAGAGTGGCGATGATCTGAAATGTCGTCATTTGTTTATGCTACTTATGCGGCCCAGTTTATCGACGAGCTGCAGCTGCGCCTCGTTGAAGGCAGCCACAAAAGCCGCCTGTATTTCAGACAGGCGGTTGCCGGAGGCTTTCCTCTCCGCGCTGACAGTGAAAGTAGCAAGCGGCGTGCGCTCCAGATCACTCAGCAGACTCGCCGCCATGCGGACCCCGATAACCGGCGTAGCGGCCCCCGGCGCGTAAGCCGCCTGAAAAGCCCGTATTTCAACCTTCAAAAGCTTGTCGCCAATCAAGCCCGTCTGGTCCATCCTCACGGACTTGAACAGCCGCGCATGTTCAAGCGTTTTCATCAGGCTGTCCTGCACGATCAGCGGCAGAAACTCCGCCCAGCGCGCGCCCGCATAATAATCCCACCGCCCGTCATCTTTGGTCAGCGCAATCCGGTAGGTATCCAGCTCCGGTGAAGTGGTCGGCAGAGCAACCACCAAACTCTCGCTAGCCGCGCCCTGATTGATGATCCTGATCGGCGCCAGCGCGAACATAAAAGCCGTGCCCGTATCGCGGGGCGCGAGCGTGCAGGCCGCCGCCAATCCGGCGATCAGAATGCTGCATATAACCAGACCTTTTTTCATTATTTTTTCACCTGATAACCGTCATACTTCGTGCCGCGAATGATGATCGACGGGTCTTCACGGAGAGTACGCGCCAGCATCTTGATCTCGCGGAACGCGCCGGCAGCCTCCGTCAAAGCATCATGCGCCTCGGGCAGCAGTCCCTGCGCGACAGCGACATTTCTGTCACTCAGCAGCTTCTGCGCCTGCCCGACCGCCTGCGTCAGCCTTCCCATCATCGCCGGGGCGTCAGCGAGGAGAGCCTGCAACTCCGACTGCCGCGACGGGATCACCGGATATTTCTCACCTTTTTCTATTGTCAAAGGCGCAACCGTCGTAGCCGCATCGGTGTTTTCGAGCGATAGATAACTCGCGCCGGTGATACCTTGGGAGGCTACGGAAGCAACCGTATCAACACGAATAGGCGCTGTGTCGGAAATATCCGCCACCACAAGAATGCGGTCGTTATCGCTGGAGACAAAGCGGATACTGTCCACCAGCCCGACCGTGATGCCCTTCAGCTTAACCTGCGCCCCGCGCTCCAGACCGACGACCGAGTGGTCGAAGTAAATGGCGTAACGCTTTAGATTATTATTTTCATTATCGCCGCCGAACGTTACCAGATAATAAACAAAAGCGCCCACGACCGCCAGAAAGAACAGGCCGACCTTGAAATAATGCTTTTCCGTTTCCATTTTATACTTTCTCCATGAAGCGCGCGCGTTTGCCGTGGAAATATTCCTGTAACCACGGATGTTTATCCCTGAGGTGGTCTGCCAGAGTCCCTGTCTTGATTTTTCTATCCACCAGAACGGCGATCCGGTCGCAGATCGAGGAAAGACTGTCCAGATCATGTGTAATCATGAATACCGAAATGCCGAGATAATCGACAAGGTCCCGGATAAGTCTGTCAAATCCCTCGGCGGCAGGCGCATCAAGGCCTGCGGTCGGCTCGTCAAGGAATAATATCCGGGGGTCAAGGGCAAGGGCGCGGGCAAGGGCCGCCCGTTTGGTCATGCCGCCCGACAGCTCGGAGGGATACTTCGGCCCCGCGCTGACAGGCAGCCCCACCAGCTCAATTTTCATCAGCGCCAGATGGCGGATATCCCTTGCCGACAGCGACGTTTTTTCCTGCAGCTGAAAAGCGATATTCTCAATCACCGTCAGGTTGGAGAATAAGGCGCCCTTCTGGAACATCACACCCCAGAAATTTTTTTCTTTATATTCGGAAATCTTTCGTCCCGCGACCGTAACCGTTCCTGATACGGGCGACTGCAAGCCGACAATCGTGCGCAGCAGGACAGATTTTCCCGTACCATTGCCGCCTACGACACCGACGACCTCCGCCGGAAATATGTCGAAGTTCAGGCCGTCATGCACGGTATTGCTGCCGAACTTGTTGACGAGGTTCCTGACTTCGATAAGCGGTTTTTCCATCAGATCCCCATTTTTGTAAAAATGACGGAAAAGAGGGCATCAGCGACAACCACCAGAAAGATGGATTGCACCACGGCGGTAATCGTCTTGCGCCCGACATCCTCGGCGGAACCGCTGGCCTGCAACCCCTGCATGCAGCCGACAATGCCGATCAGCAGCGCAAACACAGGCGCCTTGGACAGGCCGACATAAAACTGCTGCATATCCGCCGCTTCCTGCATACGGGAAAGGAACTGCATGTAGGAATAATCCAGATAGGAAAATGAAAAAATATAACCGCCCAGCAGCCCCATCGTATCCCCCACCACCGTCAGCAGCGGCAGGGCGATCAGGATGGCGATAAGCCGGGGCAGCACCAGCACCTCAAAGGGCGATACGCCCATGGTTTTCAGGGCGTCAACCTCCTCGTTCAGCTTCATGGTGCCGAGCTGGGCGGCAAAGGCGCTGCCCGATCTGCCCGCAACCATGATGGCCGTAATCAGTACGCCCATCTCGCGCAGGATCGACAGCACCACCAGATCGATCGTATAGACCGTCGCATCAAATTTCTGCAGCTGGAACGCCCCCTGATACCCCATGACGAAGGCAATCGAGAAGGCCATGAGGGCAATGATCGGAATGGCCTTGATGCCGATTTCATTGACGTGAAAGACGATGCTCTGCACACGCAGATGTTTAGGGCTGAATATCCGCTGCGCCATACCGACCAGAAATGCGCCGAAAAATCCGATCCCTCTCCGGCAATCCTTCCAGATATCGTCTATCTGTTCGCCGACAGCCGCGACGACATGCCTGAAAACACGCTTGAGATGCAAATCATGTGTGCGCCTGTTCTGGCGCCGCTCCCCCTTCTCCTGCGGCAGGCTGGAAATCCTCTCGAAAATCCGCCGGTGGCCGTCCTTGAAATTCAACATATCGACAGTTGCTCCGCCGTGCCGCGACGATGTCACCAGCGTATTCAGGTACCAGGCCGCCGAGGTGTCGAAATCCTGTAGCGCCGCGCCATCGAATGTGAGGTTTTTTATATGGTGAAACCTGGCGTCGACCAGATCTTTTTCGATCTCAGGCAAGGCTGCCACCGTCCAGTGCCCCTGAAGATGGAGCACAACGGCCGCAGACGCTTTGTCAGTTTGTATGGAGCAATATGCCATCATCCCATCCCTGTCGGATGATACTATCATCTCCCCGCAACGGCCTCAATGGGCGCGGGGCGGGACTTTGAAGGGACGATGAACGGGGATGGGTTTTTTCAGGCCTCTGGAAAAATCCGTATCTTCCAGAAAGCGCGCTTTCTGTTCGGCCAGCTCACGCGCCCTCCGTTCTTCTTCACGCGCTTTATGTTCTTGCGCGCGTTGCTTCAGCATTTCAACAATTTTAGCGTTATAAAGCTCTTCAGCCACTTTTAAAGGCGTCAGAACGGGGCTGATGCCATCGTTGTATTCTTCATTGGTATCGGCGCCTTTTTCCAGCAATAATCTGACGATACCGACATCGCCCGAATAAGCCGCATGCATCAGCGGCGTGACACCTCCACCATCCCTTTTATCGATATCCGCGCCGCGCACCAGCAGAAGTTCGACGATCTCCTGGCGTCTGCGCCGTACGGCTTCTCCCAGCGCCGTGCCACCGCGATGATCCACCGCATCGATGGCTATGTGGTGCTTATCCAGAAAAGCGGCAATACCGTCCGGTTTCCCATCATAAGCAGCCGCCACGAAATCATTCACCTCCTGCTGGGAAGGCGCGGCATTGAATGATTTTTTTAGCTTGCGGGAAGGCATCCGGTACGGGCTTTCTCTCTGATTAATCCTGTTGCATCATACCCTTGTTATGTGTTATGTCAATATAATATCTTTTCAGGAATAACTTCTCATGACGACAATAAAAAATGGCAAAAATGCCTCCAGCTACCGGGACGTTTTGCGGTTTGCCCTGCACTACTGGAAACCGCGCAAATGGGTGGGCATCCTTTCGGCGGTGATGATGATGATTGCCGTCGTGACGGATTCCATCGTGCCCGTTTATACGGGACGCATTGTTGATTCCATGACCCGCCACGGGACGGACGATGCGGCGGCCTGGGCGGGCGCCTGGGCGGCGTTCTGGGGATTTGCGGTGCTGGCGCTGCTGAACCAGACGTTCCGCGTCAGCGCCCTGTACGTCTGGAATAACTTCGCCATCGACAACCTCTACCGGATCGTGACGGACGGCATGCAGAAGGTGCAGCGCTTCAGCTCCGACTGGCATGCCAATTCCTTTGCCGGCGGCACGGTGCGGAAAATCACGCGCGGGATGTGGTCCTTCGACCAGTTCGAGGATACGCTGCTGATGGGCTTCCTGCCGGCAATCACGATCATGGTCGGCATCACCGTCATGCTGAGCATCAAGCTGCCGTCGGTCGGCATCGCGGCGGCGGTGCTGATCCTGATTTATTGCGCCGCGAGCATCTGGCTGTCGGTTAAAATTCTGGCGCCGCGCTTCATCGCCTCCGCCGAGCAGGACACGCGGATGGGCGCGACACTGGCGGACATCATCACCAGCAACCCGACCGTGAAATCCTTCGGCGCCGAACGCCGCGAAGACGGCCTGTTCGGCAAAGTGGCGACGGCCTGGCGGCAAAAGGCCATCTATGCCTGGCAGACCGGCGTTGCCGCCGACGGCGCGCGTTCCATCTTCCGCATCCTGATGAACAGCACGATGATCGCCATGACCATCTGGCTGTGGAAATCCGGCAAGGCCTCGCCCGGCGACATCGTCCTCGTCATCACCACCTTTTTTATCATCGGCGGCTACCTACGCGACATCGGCATGCACATCAACCACCTGCAGCGCGCCGTCAGCGATATGGACGATGTCGTGTCGTTCTGGCTGCGCAGCGACGACGTGACGGACGCGCCGGAAGCGAAACCCCTGACGGTCAAAAACAACAAACGTGACGACATGATCGTTTTCGACAGGGTGGGATTCAAATATTCCCTCACCGGCAATACGATTTATCAGGACCTGTTCATCAAAATCGCGGCGGGGGAAAAGCTGGCGCTGGTCGGCCCCTCGGGCAGCGGCAAATCGACCTTCGTGAAATTATTGCAGCGCCTCTACAACCTTGCCGAGGGCCGCATCCTCGTCGACGGGCAGGACATTTCAAAAGTGACGCTGGAATCCCTGCGCAAAGCCATTTCGCTGGTGCCGCAGGATCCCGTGCTGTTCCACCGCTCGCTGTCCGACAATATCGCCTATGGCCGCCCGGGCGCGACGCAGGCGGAAATCGTGGCCGCCGCCAAAAAAGCCTACGCGCATGAATTCATCATGGCCCTGCCGCAGGGCTACAACACGCTGGTCGGCGAGCGCGGCGTGAAACTGTCCGGCGGCGAGCGGCAGCGCGTCGCCATTGCCCGCGCCATCCTCGCCGACGCGCCGATCCTGATTCTTGACGAAGCGACCTCGAGCCTGGATTCGATCTCCGAGCATTACATCCAGAAGGCGCTGGAAGCCCTGATGGTGGGACGCACCACCATCACCATCGCCCACCGCCTGTCGACCATCCAGCAGGCCGACCGGATTCTGGTGTTCGACCAGGGCCGGATCGTCGAAGAAGGCAACCACCACACCCTCCTCGCCAACCCCCATTCGCACTATAAAAAGCTCTACGAAATGCAGGTGCTGGGCCTGATGGAGCAGGAATCGGCGGCGGTGGCCTGAACCAGCCACACACCCGTCATTCCGGCGAAAGCCGGAATCCTGCTGATATAAAAAGAAGATTCCGGCTGTCATGCATAGCATGCAAAGCATGGCGCCGGAATGACACTGATTCCCTTGCCTAAAACCCCATGTCTATGCTAAATACTGGGCGTCTCTAAAAGGCGCGACTAGCTCATTGGTAGAGCACTGCTTTGACATCGCAAGGCGCGTTGGGAACTAAAGGCTTGATTTGATTGGATAAGCGCGTGTAGCTCATTGGTAGAGCACTGCTTTGACATAGCAGGGGTAGAAAGTTCAATTCTTTCCACGCGCACCATCAACAAAATCAACCACTTAACCAAAAAACTTCCAAAAACATCCTCTGAAAACATCACTAAAAGCACAGTACGGGCTTTTAGTTGTTTCTTCATAAGAACATAGCGTATTCTAAATTTGTCGTTCGGACAGGTTCTGGACAGGTTTTATACAGGTTTGAAAATGAAGAAACAGAAGCAAAAACCCATGATTCTTGTCGGTGAAGACGTATATATCGGCAAGAAAGGCTCGTCAGACAAATATAGCTATTACTTTCGGGTCGCTGGCGTCAAATTCAGAAAATCAACAAAGACACACGACAGAAACAAAGCAGCACAGGTTGCGCTTGAAGCATATCACGATGCTTTGGACAAAAAGAAATCTGGAAAAGTCGTTGAAAAGACTTCTTTCAAGAAGCTGGCGCAGAAATATCTGGAGAGCATCAAGGCGCAAGGCAAATACTCGTATCACAGCGACCAAGTAAAACGCTATTTGATGAAATTCTTTGGGAAATATGACGACCTTTCAAAAATCAATCAAGGAACGCTGAACGACTATATGATTTGGAGACGCGAACAGTCTGCCGCAGTCAATCAGACCCTGAACCGTGAGAATGTCGTTATCAATCAGATGCTACGGTTCGGTGCCGACTATGGCTGGAATAGCCGTGATTTAAAGATTAAGCATCAGTCGCAGAAAGAGACATACAGACGCAGAGCGCATTTCACGTTCAAAGAATATGCAATTCTGCGTAGAACATCTCGCAAGAGAGTTGAGGCGTTCGGAAAGTCAAAACATGACGCTAAAAGAAAAGCCCTTCAAATAAACAACTATTGGCAAGTCTTTCTGCTCCACGACATTATGATTTTAATAGCGAATAGCGGAATGCGCGTGGACGAAACTTCATCGGTGAAGTGGAAGAACGTCAACTGGGAAGAAAGGTCAATTCAGCTTGAATCGGCAGGAAAGATGCGTAGCTCAAGAAAGGTCTTTGTCAGACGCTCTGGAATGGACGCTCTCAAGAGAATAAGAGATAGGCGATTGGCGTATATTGAAGCGCATGGTCGTGACGCGCTCAAGGACGATGAACGTATTCAGACGCTTCCGACAAGCAAGTTTGTTAAATCAATGAAGAAGAATTTTGACGTTCTGCTCAAAGAATGCGGATTCAAATATAAAACCGCGAAGGACAAGCATACGCTGACAAGCCTTCGGCACTCATACGCGACATTTGGTCTGACAAGAAAGCATACAGACAAAGTAACCAGCAGAATGTTAGCAAAACAAATGGGCACTTCCGAAAAGCTGATAGAAAAGCACTATGGACACGATGCATCATCGGATTACAAAGACGAACTGCTGAAATGATTATTTCTGTCGCTTACTGAAGCTATTCTTCAGGGCGACAAAGCTTTTAACTTGGTCAAGGGACGTCTTTAGCAGATTAATCGGCTGCTGTTTCAGCACATCGAGAATCTCATTAAGCAATTTCATCTTTTCTTTATCTGCTGCGGACGTATCGTGAATGAATAATTCATACAGTTGAACCTCTAAAGCATCGGCAATCTCTTGTGCTGTTTCAATGCGCGGCAGAAAGATTCCGCGCTCAATGTTTGAGACTGTATCAATGCTCTTTCTTCTGCGAGGGTGCCTCAATTGAGGCATGCTGATTATCTCCAAGTTTAAGTTTTGCTATTTTCACAGCAGCCATCGCTCGTTGGCTATCAGTTAAGTGCCTCCGTGTCATATTAAGGCTAATAACATAGTCTAAAGGATTATTGCCTGTATATTCTTCGGTTTTAAAGTCTACGCCAGCTGCAAGGCACGCTCTGTAACGCTTGCGCCCATCCAATAAGAATGGGAAGATGCTGGCGAAGAAAAA
>JAHFPI010000006.1:2164-22755 GCA_023266795.1 Rhodospirillales bacterium | reverse complement strand
CATCGACGAGCGCTCGCAGTTCAGGAACGTGCCGGTCAATATCAGGCGTTAGTTTAAAAAAGAGGCTTGGGGGATCGTCGTTCCCTTCCGTCCCCGGCAGCAGGCGCGTCTGGCGGTATAAGCCGGATTACGCCGTCTTCGGCACGACAATCATGATGACCTGACCGCCCTCGAAGCGCGGCTCCTGCTCGATCTTGGCGTATTCGGCCAGTTCCGCGCGCACCCGCGCGAGAACGGCCATGCCGAGTTCCTTGTGTTCGAACTCGCGGCCACGGAATTGCAGGGTGAAGCGCACCTTGTCGCCTTCGTCAACGAAGCGCTTGGCGCTGCGGATCTTGACCTGAAAATCGTGCTCCTCGATATTGGGGCGGATTTTCAGTTCCTTGGTAAGAATGATTTTCTGGTTTTTGCGCGCGGCGGCTTCTTTTTTTTGCAGCTCGTAGCGGTATTTGCCGAAGTCTGAGATCTTGCAGACCGGCGGATCGGCATTGGGGGAAATTTCGATGAGGTCGAGACCGGCGTCAGTGGCGGAAGCGAGGGCTTCGCGGACAGAAACGACGCCAACCATTTCTCCGTCGGCGCCGATGAGGCGAACTTTATCAGCCCGGATTTGTGTGTTGATGCGCGGGCCGTCGTTCAGTGGTTTACTAGCGATGTGACATCTCCATGAGTTGTTAAAGTCAGAGAATCGGCCTTTATTGCGGAGGCGCCGATTCCACAGTGATTTTACGGATTGCCCCGTCAAGTGCAAGGACTTCTTGCGCTTCAGAACCCAAACGGCGGATGGCTACCGTGCTTTCCTCCGCCTCCCGCTTGCCCACCACCCAGATCTGGGGCGTTTTGGCGAGGCTATGTTCCCGAATCTTGTAATTAATCTTCTCATTGCGGAGATCGACGACGGCGCGGATACCGGCCTTTTTAAGCTGTTCCAGCACTTTGTCCGCATAGGCGTCCGCGTCGCTGGTGATGGTCGCGACTACAGCCTGCACGGGGGCGAGCCAGAGAGGCAGCTTGCCGGCGTAGTTCTCGATCAGGATGCCGATGAAGCGTTCCATCGAACCCAGAATAGCGCGGTGGAGCATGATCGGGCGGTGTTTATGGCTGTCCTCGCCGATGTAAGAAGCGTCAAGGCGTTCGGGCAGGTTCGGGTCGACCTGCAGCGTACCGCATTGCCACGTGCGCCCGATGGCGTCGGTGAGGTGAAATTCGACTTTCGGGCCGTAGAAGGCGCCTTCGCCGGGCAGTTCGTCGAAAGGCAGACCGGCGGTATGCAATGCGTCGCGCAGCGCGTTTTCAGACCAGTCCCACAGCTCATCCGAGCCGATGCGCGCATTCGGCCCCGGGCGCAGCGCCAGCTTGACGGAAATTTTGTCAAAGCCGAGGTCTTTGTATACGCCCAGCTGCAGCTTGAAATAATTCGCCGCCTCCTGCTGCATCTGGCCGGCGGTGCAGAAAATATGCGCGTCGTCCTGCGTGAACTGGCGCACGCGCATGATGCCGTGCATCGCGCCCGACGGCTCGTTGCGGTGGCAGCAGCCGAATTCCGACATGCGGATCGGCAGGTCGCGGTAGGATTTCAGCCCCTGATTGAAGATCTGCACATGGGCGGGGCAGTTCATGGGTTTAATGCCCATCATCCGCCCGTCGTCGTCGCCGTGAGTATCCTTCACCTTGAACATGTTGTCGCCGTAGATGTCCCAGTGGCCCGAGGCTTTGAACAGCGAGCTGTCAAACATCTGCGGCGTCTTCACTTCCTGATAGCCTGCCGCCTGGATGCGGCGGCGGATGAAGTTTTCCAGCACGCGGTAAATCGTGTATCCCTTGTCGTGCCAGAAGACGCTGCCCACGGCGTCGTCCTGCAAATGGAACAAATCCATCTCGCGGCCGATCTTGCGGTGGTCGCGTTTCTCGGCTTCGTCAATCATGTGCAGGTGGGCGTCGAGCTCTTTCTGGTCGCGCCACGCCGTGCCGTAAATGCGCGTCAGCATGGCGTTTTTGGAATCGCCGCGCCAGTAGGCGCCGGCGACTTTCATCAGCTTGAAGGCGGTGCCGACGTGGCCGGTCGAGGGCAGGTGCGGGCCACGGCAGAGGTCATACCATTTGCCC
Organism: Rhodospirillales bacterium; assembly: GCA_023266795.1. Taxonomy (GTDB): domain Bacteria; phylum Pseudomonadota; class Alphaproteobacteria; order Micavibrionales; family UBA2020; genus PALSA-926. The sequence goes on along the minus strand of JAHFPI010000006.1, from coordinate 20,649 downwards.
TGACGGTAAATGCTGATCTCGTCGGCTTCCGGCAGGTCCTGTATAAGTTCGGCCTTGTAGTTCTCGCCGATGGACTTGAAATGCTTTATCGCATCAGCGCGGCTCCAGGCTTCGCGGATGAAGGGCTCGTTTTTGGCGATGATCTCGCGCATCTTCGCCTCTATATTGGCGAAGTCCTCGGTGGTGAAGGGCGTGTCGCGGGCAAAGTCGTAGTAAAAGCCGTTCTCGATATTGGGGCCGATGGTGACCTGCGTGCCGGGGAAAAGCTGCTGCACAGCTTCGGCCAGCACGTGGGCGCAGTCGTGGCGGATCAGCTCCAGCGCATCCGGCGACGGGCGGGTGACGATCTCGATTTTGGCGTCTGAACGGATTTCACGCTGCAGGTCGATCAGCACGCCGTCCTGCTTGACGGCGAGGGCGGCCTTGGCCAGCCCCGGGCCGATCTGCTTGGCGATCTCCAGCCCCGTGACCGCGCCGTCGAAGGTCAGCTTCTTGCCGTCGGGCAGGGTGACGACGACGGGTCTTTTGGCGGTTTCGGCGCTGGCGGGTTTCATTTGTAAATCCATGACGTTAGGCATTAAAACAATAAGAAATAATGTCCTGCCTTTAACCGCCCCCGTCAAGCCTTTATGCCGGATTTTTCTGGTATTTCCGGCGGTTTGGGGGTAAAAACGAGGGAGAACAAGGGTTTTTGAAGGGCAGGGCTATGATCAGAACAGCAGATGTCGTGAGTGCCGCTTTTTGCGGATTTGCCGAGAGCGTGCGCGCGCCGGTGATTATGCAGATTTTACCGGCCCTGAACGCCGGCGGGGTCGAGCAGGGCGTGATCGACCTGAACGCGGCCATCGTCAGGTCCGGCGGGCATTCGATCGTGGTCTCCTCCGGCGGCGCCCGGGTGCGGGAAATCACCAAGGCGGGCGGGGTGCATATCGTCCTGCCGGTGGACAGCAAAAATCCGCTGGTGATCGCGGACAATATCGGCCGGCTGCGGAAAATCATCCGGAACTATAACGTCGACGTGGTTCATGCGTGCAGCCGCGCTCCCGCCTGGAGCGCGGGCCGCGCCGTGCAGGGGACTCCCGCCAAATACGTCACCAGCATCCATTCCGCCCACAAGACTGGCGGCGCACTGAAAATGCTGTATAACTCATCCATCACCAAAGGCGAGCGCGTGATCGCGGTATCGCATTTTCTCGCGGATTATCTGGAGAAGAATTATCAGGTGTCGCCGGAAAAAATCCGCGTCGTCCATCGCGGCGCGGCCATCGAAAAATTCCATCCCAACGCGGTGACGCCCGACCGGCTGATCAAGCTCGCCCAGCAATGGCGGGTGCCGGACGGCGCCTCGGTCATTATGCTGCCGGCGCGGCTCAGCCGCATCAAGGGCCACATGTTCCTGATCGACGCCATGCAGCGCCTCCAGCAAAAAGATATTTTCTGCCTGTTCGTCGGCTCCGACATCGGCAACGTCCACTACCGCAAGGAGCTGGAGGCGTATATCGAGAGCAGCGGCCTCGGCGGCGCCGTGCGGATCGTCAATCACTGCGACGACATGCCGGCGGCCTACATGCTGTCCACCGTGGTGGTGTCGCCTTCGCTGGTGCCGGAAGGCTTTGGCCGCATTCCAATCGAGGCGCAGGCGATGGGGCGTCCGGTGATCGCCACCGATCACGGCGGCACCCGCGAAACCATCCTGCGGGACGAAACCGGCTGGCTGGTGACGCCCGGCGATGTGCAGGGTCTGGCCTCCGCGCTCAATGAAGCCCTGTCGCTAGATGCACGGCAGCGCGCCATGCTGGCGACGCGGGCGATGAGCCACATCGGGACGCATTTCACCAATGAAAAAATGTGTGCGGGGACGCTGGATGTCTACGCCGAGCTGCTGGAATCCGCACGGCAGCGCGCCCTGCCGTCCAACGACGGCCTGCGCGCCATCGGCCGGAACCGGATTGTGGGCTAGGCGAAAATATTATCTGTTGAGCTTAAACGGTTTCACGGCACGCATCCCGCCCGGACGCACATGCATGGAAGAGCGTATGAATTTTAAGGAGAGAGACTCCATGGCCTGTTTCAACAGCTCGATCTTTTGTTCAGGGAGGCTCGCCCGTGAAACATCCACTGTGGCCGGGTCGGCGCCGGCCTTCAGCAGGCTATTCCTGATTTCTACTATGAGACTTCCGGTCTTGACATCACTGTAGTCAGCGCGGTCTTCCTCAAAGCCGGCTATCAGATCATCGGCTCTTCGCAGATAGGCGCGGGCAACAGTCTGCTGAAAATATTCGTCCATTTGCCCTGCGGTGTATTTGCCTGAAGGATCCAGCGCGGACATATCCGCGCCGGCGGCGGAGAGGCTTTTTTTGATTTTATCCACGATGAGGCCTACATACCTTCCGGTTTCACTGTCCTTAAGCTCGGCAAACTCCCGGCGGGCATGGATCAGGTGGATGCGGGAAACAGCCCTTTGGAAACGCTCTTCCATCTGCGCATCGGTGCTGGCGCCCGATTCATCCAGCGCGGCGATGCTGAAGCCGGACTGGGCCAGACGGTTTTTTATGATTTTTATATGCACTTCAAGATCGTTTCCGGCAGCGGTTTTTTCGAGTTCGGAAAACTCCCGGCGGGCGAAGATCAGATAACCACGGGAAGCCGCCTGTTGCAGGCGTTTTTCCATCTGCGCATCGGTGCTCCTGCCTAAGGGGTCCAGATCGGCCAGCCTTAACCCAGCCTTATCCAGATGCTCTCTGATGGATTTTACATGCGTCTCCACATCGTTTCCGGTGGTGGTTTTTTCAAGTTCGGCCAGCATCACGCGCGCCCATACAAGTTCGGCGGGAATCCGGGGTCCGTCACCGCTTTTATAACTATTTATATACGTCTGCATGGCAGCTTGATGTGCTGACCAGTTGTTGTAGTGCACGGTAAGTTCTTTTATAGCATCAGGGGGGATTTTTTTCATGAGCCGATTTACCCGCCGATTTTATTCTGGAGTTTAAACGGTTTCACGGCACGTACCCCGCCGGGGCGTACGCGCATGGTGGAGCTGATAAAAGCCTCTGTGAGGGTGTCGGCTATCCGTTTCAGGCGCTCCGCCGTCTGTTCAGGAGATTTTGCTCCCGGAGCGCCCAGCGCTGACATATCCCCGCCAGCCGCCGTCAGGTGCTCTTTGGCGTCATCCAGAGCGTATGTGGCTTTATGATCTTCTTCAAAATACACCAGACTTCCCCGCGCGCCGGCCAGATGGGCGCGGAGCACCGCCTGTTTAAGACGCGCTTCCATGCGTTCGGCTGAACTTGCGCCCGAGGGGTCAAGCGCCGACATGTCCGCGCCGGCGGTGGCCAGTGAATCCCTGATTTCTTTTTCGTGGAACTCCACGTCAAGCCCTTCATCTGTCGCTTCAAGTCCGGCAAATTCCTTCCGCGCGTTGAGAATATGGCCGCGGACGGTTGCCTGTTGAAAACGGGATTCCATTTGCTCGGCGCTGCTTTGTCCGGTGGCATCGAGGGCTGACATATCCGCACCGGCGGCGGAAAGGCTGTTCCTGATAGCGCGTTCTACGTGTTCAGGGTAGAGGCTGTCTTCCTCCCGTGTCTCGAATTCGGCAAACCTTTTGCGCGCGGTGATAATGTTGGCGCGGCTGGCGGCTTTTTTGAGGCGCTCTTCCATCTGCGCGGTGGTGTTTTTGCCCGAGGGGTCGAGTATGGAGAAATCCGCGTGGGCAGCAACGATATGTGCCTTGATCCGGGATGCTATATGGTCGACTATTGTAAAGTCATGCGCTATGTCGGTTTTTTCAAAATCGTCGAATTGCCTGCGGGCGCTCACGATGTGCGCGCGGATTGCTGCCCGTTTGAAGCGCTCCTGTATTTGTTCATTGCTGCTTTTACCCGAGGGGTCAAGCGCCGACAGGTCTTTTCCCAGGGCGGCAATTTCCTCCTTGATTGACCTTTCAATATAAGCAATTGTGCTTGTATCGTGGGCGGCATACGTTGTTTCAAAGTCAGTGAATCTTCCCTGGATTTTTTCCAAAGGCGTCTTCTTCGCCAGTTCGCTGCGTTGAATATTGCGGGAACCGTTCTTCAGATAGTCCGTGCTGTATTTCCCCGAGGTATATTTGTCCACGGCAATCATCTTTCTACTCGTAATTTTACCCTGTAAATATATTAACATAATATAACAAAAAAGACAGTATTAAACATTAACTATATGAATTTATTATATTTTTTATCCGGCGCGTTGTTGCCTTTGCACGGTCTGGCAGGTTTTCCGGCTCTCCTATAGACTGACGCCATGACCCTTGAAAAAATTCTTGTCATCAAACTGAGCGCGCTGGGGGATTTTATTCTGGCGATGGGCGCGATGGAGGCGATCCGCCGCCACCACAAAGACGCGCATATCACCCTGCTCACCACGCGGCCTTTTCTGGACATTGCCGAGCGCAGCGGTTATTTCAACGACATCATCGTCGACAGCCGCCCGAAGTTCTACGCGATCCATGAATGGTATTTCCTGTTCAGGCAGTTCAACAGCGGCAATTATACGCGGGTGTATGACCTACAGATGAACGACCGCACCGCCACCTATTACCGGATGTTCCTCAAGAAACCTATCTGGTCGGGAATGATGGCGAATGCTCCCCTGCACGCCTTCAAGCGCCATCAGGAGATTCTGAAACTGGCGGGGATCGACATGCGCCTGCCCGACATCGCGTGGATGCGCGCGGACGTCAGCGCGTTCAACCTCAAAAAGCCTTATATCCTGCTAATTCCCGGTTCGGCGCCACAGCATCCGGCCAAACGCTGGCCGGCGGTCCGCTATGCGGCGCTGGGGCTCATGCTGATGAAGGCCGGCTATCAGGTCGCCGTGATCGGCACCCATGCGGAGGCGGAGGTGATCGCCGGCGTTGTGGCGGCATGTCCCGGCATCATCGATCTTTGCGGGCGGACGTCGCTCTACGATATCGCGACGCTGGCGCGTGGCGCGGCGGGAGCCATCGGCAACGATACGGGGCCGGTGCATCTGGTGGCGCTGGCGGGCTGCCCGACGGTGGTGCTGTTCTGCACAAAGGTTTCCAGCCCCGAGCGGTCGGCGCCGGTCGGCAAATCCGTGCAGATCATCCAGTCGGAGAGTCTTGAGGACGTATCGGTGTCGGACGTTTATAAAAATTTCAAGCCGGAAGTGGCGGCGTAATGGCGGAGCATCATCTGGATGCGCGGGGGCTGATCTGCCCGCTGCCGGTGCTGAAGGCGCGCAAGGTTCTGCTGCGGCTCCCTGCCGGGGATATTCTCCGCGTGAGGGTCACCGACAAGGCCGCACCCCATGATTTCCGGCTTTTCTGCGCCGAAACCGGCCATGCGCTGCAGTCCGTTGAAGATCAGGGCGCCGAGACCGAGGTCGTCGTCGTGTGCCGGAAGGGGGATGCATAGTCGTCCCTGCGAAAGCAGGGATCCAGTTGGTGTTTTATGTTCCAGTATAAGAAAAGTCCCAACTGGGCCCCTGCTTTCGCAGGGGTGACGTATTTGTTCAGGTCTAATTTTTCCTCGGAGCGCGGCCGAGCAGCCAGTCGCCGGCGCAGCGCGGCATCACGCCGAGCAGCCAGCAGAAAATATGCATCTGCCATGGAAAAGCGATCGTTATTTTTCCGGCGTCAAGCCCGCGTTTGATGATGGCCGCCGCCGTATCCACGTCCATCAGGAACGGCATGGGGAAGGTATTGACGTCGGTGAGCGGCGTTTTGATAAATCCCGGAAAAATGATCGAGACGGTGATGCCGTCGGGTTTTAAAAGCGGGCGCAGCGCATCGCCATAGGCGCGCACCGCCACTTTGCTGACGCTGTAGGCGGGGGCGTTGGGCATGCCCCGAAAACCGGCCATCGAGCTCATCAGCGCGATCTGCCCCTGTTTGCGGGCGCGCAGGTGCGGCAACAGCGGGTTTACGGTGTTGAAGGTGCCGATGAGGTTGACGTTGATGATCTCGCGCAGCTGCGCTTCGCTTTGGGCCGCATCCATGCTGGTACCGCCGGAAACGCCGGCATTGGCGATGACCAGATCTACCGGATGTTGTTCATCCCAGCCGAGAATTTTTTGCTCGAAAGCTGCGCGGTCGGTCACGTCGATGGCGCAGGTTTCGACTGTTGCGCCCTTCTGGCGGCATAAAGCGGCAACCTCGTCGAGGCGCGGGGCATTACGTCCCGCCAGCAGCAGGGTGACATCGGGGGCGGCATAGAGCAGGGCCAGCGCCCGGCCGATGCCGCTGGAGGCGCCAGTGATCAGAACTGTTTTGAGCAGAATTGTTTTGTACTTTTTCATAGTACCTGAGCCAAAGGTTGTTTTGTCGTTTCGGGCACGTTATAAGGGAACAGTAAACACCTTCATGAAGCTATAGAAAAATGATGACAGCAGCAAGCGTGACACAGCTCCCTTCTTCGCCGGCCGCATTCAAACGGCGTGGGGTGATGCTGGTGCTGGCGTCGCCGCCCGGCGGGGGCAAGACTACGATCACGCGGGAGCTGATGCGGCTCGATCCGCAGACCGTCATTTCGGTATCCGCCACCACGCGGGCGAAGCGCCCCGGTGAAATCGAGGGGCAGCATTACTATTTCGTCAGCCGCGAGAAATTCCAGCAGATGATCGCCAGCGGCGAGATGCTGGAGTATGCGCTGGTTTACAACAATAATTATTACGGCACGCCGAAAGCGCCGGTTGAAAAAGCGCTGGCGGAAGGCCGCGACGTGCTGTTCGACATCGACTGGCAGGGCAACCGCAAGCTCACGGAGATCGCCAAGGACGATGTGGTCTCCATCTTTCTGCTGCCGCCGAGCTGGAACGATCTGGAACACCGCCTGCATTCCCGCGCGCAGGACAGCGCGGAGGAAATCGCCCGCCGCCTCAGCATGGCGCATGACGAAATATCCCACTACAAAGAATTCCAGTATGTGATCGTGAACAACGATTTAAGCGAAAGCATCCGTCAGGTGCGCGGGATTCTCGACGCTGAACGCGTCAAACGCACCCGCCTGCACAATGTGCAGGACTTCGTCGATACGCTGAAGCCGGGAAAATAAGAACTTATTTAGGGCCGTTTCGGGCTGCCGATCGGCCGGGTGGCTTTGATGTCATGCGTCAGGGCGGCGGGATTTTTGGGATCGGCCACAGCGGAAAAATCATCGGGACGCGCTTTTTTGATCCGCGCCAGAAGCTCCTGCAGCTCATCGCTTGGCATTTCGAGAACGCTGTCACCGGCAGAGAGAACCGGAGCGGCGGACGGATGGGTTTTCGGGGGCGGCACAGAGGGAGCGGGACGCGCCGGTTGCGTTCCCGACGCGCTGTAAGGCTCGTCCAAAGTAATAACGATTCTAGAATAGTCGCCTGTAAGGGCTATTCTTCCGAACTGGCCGGTAAAATTAATATCTATCCTGACATCGACGTCCGGATCCGCGCAGATGTCGTGCAGCTTTTTATAGCCGTCAAGCTTTGTGACATCGACGTCATTGCCGAAACCAACAGCGTAGCCATAGACGATCTTCCGGTCGGATTCCTGCTTGCGAATGCGTTTCTCTATATCCTTGCGTAAATTTTTTGCCACCTTCTCCAGCACGTCCTCGACTTTTTGTTCGGAGTTGGTTTTGGTCTGCGTTGTGAACATATCCCTCAGGCTTGTCATGGCTGTTTTTCCTTATGGGCCGGTAGCGGGCGGTTTTGGCGCGCCGATCGGTCTGGTGGCCTTGATGTCATGCGTCAGGGCGGCGGGGTTTTTGGGAACCGCTACAGCAGAGAAATCATCGGGCCGCTCTTTTTTGATTTGTTGCAGAAGCTCCTGCAGAGCCGCGCCAGACATTTGCAGGACGCTGGCATTGATAGACGGTGCAGGCGCTGCTGCGGCAACTGGCGTTGAAGCGGCGGCGCTGCGGACAGCCGGCGATGCGCTATAGGGCTGGTCAAGGTAAATGAGGACGGAGGCCGGAAGTTCATACCAGTCCTTATCCTCAGGAAGGTCAATGTCTATTTTGACATCGACGTCCGGATCCGCGCAGATGGCGTGCAGCCGCTTGTATCCCTCAAGCTGAGTAATATCGACTTTATCATTCAGATCATCCAGTTTCATGCCCAGGACGAAGGTCATCCGCTGGTCGGTTTTTTTCTGGCGGATGTGGTTTTCAATATCTTTCCGCAAATTTTTTGCGACTTTTTCCAGCGCCGCTTCGACGTTTTCTTCGGCGGTGGTTTGTTTTTGCGTTATAAATATATCCCGTAGGCTCGTCATGAGCGTCCCCTTTTATGCCCCCATAGACAATTGATAATCATGCTAACATATTTTTAACATAATATCAAGGGCAGCACTCATATCACATTGATTTTGCTTGTTTTTATGCGGCCTAAACTTAAGCTAAAAAATCCCGCTGGTATATTCCCGCCAGCCGCACGAATCCGGCAACATCTATTTCCTCGGCGCGGGCGGTGGGGGGCAGGGCGGCGGCGGTGAGAAGCTTTTCGACATCGACATTGAGGGTCTTCAAACTCTGCCGCAGCATCTTACGCCGCTGGCCGAAAGCGGCGGCGGTGACTTTTTCCATCACGGCGAAATCAACGGTGTCTTTTCTGTCGCGGCGCGGCGTCAGGTGCACGACGGTCGAAGTTACTTTCGGCTGCGGGGTGAAAGCGGAGGGCGGGATGTCGAATTTTTTTTCGACGCGGGCCAGCCACTGGGTGATAATGGACAGCCGCCCGTAATCTTTGGTGCGCGGCTTTCCGGTCATGCGCTCGGCGACTTCGCGCTGGAACATCAGGGTAAGGCCGTCGAAGTCCGCGATCTGCTCCAGCCAGCCGATCAGCAGCGGCGTCGCGATGTTATAGGGCAGGTTGGCCACGATCGCGCGCGGCGGAGGGCAGAGCGCCGTCATGTCAACCTTCATGGCATCCGCCGCCTCAATCACCAGCCTTCCGTCATAAGCGGCAATAAGCTCCTGTAGCGCCATAATGCAGCGGTCGTCCCGCTCCACGGCATAAACACGGGCGGCGGCGGTTTCCAGCAGGGCGCGGGTCAGGCCGCCGGGCCCGGGGCCGATTTCGATGACGTTTTTTCCGGCGAGGTCGCCGGCGGCGCGGGCGATCTTGGCGGTGAGGTTGAGATCGAGCAGGAAGTTCTGCCCCAGCGATTTTTTCGCCATGAGGCCGTAGCGGTCGATGACATCGCGCAGCGGGGGCAAACCGTCAGCCGCGCCGGTCTTAAATTCGTTTGTCAATGAAAGCCGTGGCGCGGAGGTCGCGCAGGTAGCGGTCCGCCATTTTGTCGAGGCGTTGCGCGCCGATCTTGTTGGCGACGTCCTCGCGGGAGGGTTCGTCGTTCTTCTCGCCGCCGAACTTAGGCAGGGCCGCGCCGTCTTTTGGCGCTTCTTCCCGCGCACAGACCATCAGCATCGCCCAGCCGGTGGGGCTGTGAACCGGTTCAGACAGCTCGTTCACCGCCAGTTTTTCGATGAGGGGGCGCAGCGCTTCCGGCAGGGAGCTTTGCGGCCCCTTGCCAAGATCGCCGGTGCCCTTGGCCGGGAAGTCCTTCATTTTTTTGTCCATCTCCGCACAGGACTTTATCTCGCCTTTCAGGGACTGGCCGCGCGCCAGCTTGGCCGTGACGATAGCAGGGGAGTCTTTGGCCGTGACGGGAATGACGATCTGTTTCAGGGTGACAATCGGCCCGGCAGCAGCGGGCACGGCCGCCGTGGTTGGGCTGGTGGACTGGTGCAGGTCGCGGAGAAACAGGATGTGATAGCCGCGCGCGGAGCGCAGCGGCGGGCTGATCTCGCCGGGGTGCATCTTGGCGAGCGCCTTGTCGAGTGCCGGATCCAGCTGTCCCGCCTGCACCCAGCCGAGATCGCCGCCGTTGGCGGCGCCGGGGGACTGAGAAAATTCCTGCGCCACGGTGGAAAAAGAGGCGCCGGCCGTGAGCTGCGCGACCAGCTTGTCCGCTTCGGCGTGCGCGGCGGCTTCCTGCGCCGGATCGGGGACGTTCAGGAATATTTCCGCGACGTGATACTGCGCCTTGCCGACGCCGTGGGCGATCTGGTTCATCGTCAGGTCAATCTCGCTTTCGCTGACATTCACCTGCGGGCGCAGCCTGCGCCTGACGACCTGCGCCCAAGAGATATCCGCCCTGATCTGGGCGTAAAGGGAGTCGATATTGACGCCGGCGGTGGTCAGGTGTTTTTTGAAGTCTTCGGGAGAAAGGCCGTTTTGTTTCGCGATGTCGGCAAATCCGGCGTTTACGTCGTTATCCGCGACGGTAATGCCGAATTTCTTTGCTTCCTGCATCTCCAGGCTTTCGTCGATCAGCTTGCCGAGGACCTGCTGCTCTATTTTTTTGCGCTGCGCGGGAGTGGTGTTTTCGCGCGCGCCGGAAACATACAGGTCCGTGCGGTCCTTGATGTCCGTTATTGTCACGACGGAATCATTGACGATGGCGGCGATGCCTTCCTGCGCGGCGGCAAAAGCCGGCGTACCGGCCGCCAGCAGGGTAATTCCAACGATAAATGACAGCAGCCGCTTTTTCATGATACCTCTGTGTTCGGGAACGTCCTTAAAATACACATTTTTTTGTATTTGTGCATCTGTTTTTAAGTGCTTGGGAAACAAGTGTTTTTCAGGGAAGGTCTTCCAACCGGGTGACAAAGCTGTCGATCACTTTCTTGCGGCCGGCCTGATCGAACTTGATGTCCAGCTTGTTGCCGTCGGTGGTGACGACGGTGCCGTTGCCGAATTTCTGGTGGAAAACGCGGTCCTTGGGGGCAAATCCGGCCTCCGATTCAATCGAGGGCGTGACGGGGGCTTCGGCCAGCGGTGCGGTGCGTCCACGGTAGCCCATATTATATGACGGCTGCTGCGGGGTCTTGTAGACGCCGGTTTCCACCGCGACTTCGACATGGTCTTTGGGCAGTTCGTCGATAAAGCGCGAGGGCAGGCAGCTTGCCCAGCTGCCGTAGATCAGGCGGTTGGCGGCGAAAAAAATCGCGGCGCGTTTGCGGGCGCGGGTCAGGCCGACGTAGGCGAGGCGGCGCTCCTCCTCCAGTCCGGCGAGGCCGGTTTCGTCCATGGCGCGCTGGCTGGGGAACAGGCCTTCCTCCCAGCCGGGGAGGATGACGGCGTCGAACTCAAGCCCCTTGGCGGCGTGGTACGTCATGATGGAAACCTGCTCGCGGGATGCTGCATCGCCGGCTTCGCCGTCAACGTCCATGACCAGCGACACATGCTCGAGGAACATAGCGAGGCTTTCGAATTCGTTAAGCGCGCTGATAAATTCGCGCAGGTTTTCCAGCCGTCCCGCCGCCTCGGGCGTTTTGTCGGCCTGCCACATGGCGGTGTAGCCCGATTCATCCAGCACGATCTGCGTCAGCTCGATCTGCGACATATCTTTTTGCAGGCTGCGCCAGTGTTCAAGGCTCTGCATGAAGGCGCGGAGGGTTTCTCTGGTCTTGCCGGAGAATTCGTCAGTGTTCAGCAGATCGGCGAGGGCGCTGTGCAGTGAAGTTTTTTTACTGCGGGCGGCGGCGTGGATTTTCTGGACGGTCGTCGGGCCGATGCCGCGTTTCGGCACGTTGATGATGCGCTCGAAGGCGAGGCTGTCATCCGGCTGGACGATCACGCGCAGATAGGCGATGGCGTCGCGGATTTCCTGCCGTTCGTAAAAGCGCATCCCCGCCAGCACTTTGTGGGGGATGGCCTGCTTGATGAATCTTTCCTCGAAGGCGCGGGTCTGGTGCGCGGCGCGGACGAGCACGGCGATCTGGCTTAAGGGGACTTTATGCCGCTGCAGATCCTCGATATGCTCCGCCACCTGCTGCGCTTCCTGCATCCCGTCCCAGACGCCGCGCAGCAGCACTTTCTCGCCGGCGGCATCGGCGCTCCACAGGTTCTTGCCGAGGCGCCCCTTGTTGTGGGCGATCACGCCGTTGGCGGCGCTGAGGATATGCTGGGTGGAGCGGTAGTTCTGCTCGAGGCGGATGATCTGCGCACCCGGAAAGTCGTGCTCGAACTTCAGGATGTTGCCGATCTCCGCGCCGCGCCAGCCGTAGATCGACTGGTCGTCGTCGCCGACGCAGCAGATGTTTTTATGCTTCTGGGCGAGAAGCCGCAGCCAGAGGTACTGGCCGGTATTGGTGTCCTGATATTCGTCCACCAATATATATTTGAAGCGGTTCTGGTACTCGGCCAGTATCTGCACGTATTGCGGGTCGCGGAAGATGGTCAGCATGTGCAGCAGCAGGTCGCCGAAATCGCAGCAGTTGAGGGTGCGCAGGCGATCCTGATAATCGCGGTACAGCTTGGGCAGGATGCCGTCCGCAATGTTGCCCGTTTCGGCGGCGGTGACCTGATCCGGCAGCAGGCCCTTGTCTTTCCATTTCTGGATGAAGCTCATCAGCATACGCGGCGGCCATTTTTTGGCATCGATATTCAATGTCTCCATCAGCTGTTTGAGAAGCCGCAGCTGGTCGTCTTCGTCGAGGATGGTGAAGTTGGATTTCAGCCCGACAATCTCCGCGTGCCGCCGCAGCATCCGCGCCGCCAGCGAATGAAAGGTCCCTAACCACCATCCCTCCACCGGCCGTCCGCCGAGCATGGCGGAGACGCGGCGTTTCATTTCCTGCGCGGCTTTGTTGGTGAAGGTGACGGCAAGGAGTTCCCCGGGATGGGCGCGGCCGGTCGAAAGCAGGTGCCCGAGGCGGGTCGTCAGGACCTTGGTTTTTCCGGTACCGGCGCCGGCCAGAACCAGCACCGGCCCCTCCAGCGCTTCGACGGCGGCGCGCTGCGCGGGGTTGAGTATTTCAAGATATGAAAAACCGGACGGAGCGGCGGGGGCGGTAATACTCATGGCTTCCTGCGACTTAAGGTAAAACGACCCCTTATATAGCAGAAAATCCTCAGGGCTTTTGCAAAAATATGGTCTTATATCAAAACGGTCTTGTACTTGCCGTGCGGCGGGTATAGATATGTATTTAAGATTAAAGGATTTACCCAACACTAGAGGAGTTTTTAACATGCGCGCGCGTATACTGAGTTTACTGGCTGTTCTGGTTCTGGTGGCAGGTTGTGCCAAACCTCCGCAGGATACCGGCTCCATCACCACGGAAGGCAATTCGTCCAACACCGCGACGCAGACAACGACTCCGGTCGATCAGTCCGCCGTTCCCGGCCCCACGCCCGGCACGCAGCAGGATCTGGTGGTGAGCGTCGGCGACCGTGTTTTCTTCGGCTACGACAAATTTGACCTGATCCCCGAAGCCATGACGACCATCGAAAAGCAGGCGCAGTGGCTGAAAACCTATCCGCACATCAATGTCAGCGTCGAGGGCCATTGCGACGAACGCGGCACCCGCGAATACAACCTGGCGCTTGGTGAAAAACGGGCGACAGCCGTCCGCAATTACCTGGTCGCGTTGGGCATTCAGGCTTCCCGCATCCAGACCATCAGCTACGGCAAAGAGCGCCCGGCTGTAACGGGTTCCGATGAAACCTCCTGGGCGCAGAACCGCCGTGGCGTTCTGGTTGTCCAGTAATACCGGGAAAGATGAAACGCTTCATCCGCACTTATAAAACAAGGCTCCTGTTTATGACGGGAGCCTTGTTTGTTTTCTCCGCCGTGACGTCCGCGTCGGCGCAGACGACCAATGAAACCGGCCAGCTGCTCAACCGCCTCAACCAGCTTGAAAATCAGGTGCAGACCCTGAATCAGGCGGTTTACCGTGGGGACAGTCGCGCGGCGGCTTCCGTGGCGGCTTCGGCCTCGGGCGGCGGTGGCGGCGGGGAGAACGCGGCGCTGGCCAGCTTTGAAACGCGGATGAGCGCGATAGAGGACCAGCAGCGGAAGGTGACCGGCCAGCTCGAAAAAATATCCTTCGACCTCCAGCAGCTGAAAGAGCGGATCAACCATATACAGTCTGATACCGAACAGAGATTCCAGCAGCTGGAACGCAGCGCAGCGGCACAGCCGGCCAATGCGCCGGATGTTTCTCCGGCGGCGCACCCCGCTGTTTCTTCCGGCGGCGGCACGCTCGGCACCATGAGCGCGAATGGCGCGGGAACGTGGAGCAGCGGCCTCGCCGAGGCGCTCTACGAAGAGGCTTTCGCCGATGTCCGCGACACGAAATATGAAGAGGCTGAAGCCAAGTTCAGGCAATTCCTCAGCCAGTATCCCGGCCACCCGCTCGCGGCCAATGCGCAATACTGGCTGGGCGAAACCTATTATGTGCGCGCGGATTACAAACAGGCTGCCAAGACTTTCGCCCAGGGCTATCAGGACTATCCCAAGAGCGCCAAGGCGGCGGACAGCCTCTTTAAACTGGGGTTAGCGCTCTCCAAAATGGGCAACAAGGATGACGCCTGCGTCTCGCTGCGCCAGCTGCAAAAGGAATTCCAGAGCGAAGCCGGACCCCTGCAGCGCAAAGCGCAGGCCGAAATCAAGAAGCTCGAGTGTCCGTGAGAATACGTCAGATTCAGATGAAACGATTACAGGGCCGATAGCCGGAATGACGTATTTCTTTCTCAAAGTCATACCCGCCAACTTCAGATTGCAATTCTTCAATCGACATAAAGTGCCCTAATGTTTCAATGGCCAGACCAGTGTAATTGGGCGAAACAGGTTTTCCGAGTGAAGAATGAAGATATTTGATCAAATCATCCTTTGCGCCCTTAGCTTTATCTCCCATCTTGCATAAGCCGGTTAAGGCGCCTATCACCACTTCTGCATCTTTAGGATTCTGATTATATGCTGAGGATGGAGTGTTTATGATTTCTCCCAACACAGGCAATGCAGCCTCTCCGCCATCCCGCAAACGGCTAACGGCATACCATCCTATGCCGCGATACTCAGGCATACGGGCAAGCTTTTCTAATTCAGGCAGTATTTGTACTGCAGCCCCTTCCGGCAAGGCATTGATGCCCCACCCCATTTCTCCCACAACATCCATTTCTTCCGGCAAGACCGCACTCATGGCGCGATCCACCATTGGTTTTGCCAACGATATGGACTTTATACCTAAAGAACGCACCGCATTTGCAAGATTAAAGAAATTCTTAATTCTTGTCTCCGCGATAGCACGCGCTATCAATTGAACATCGTCTGCCGTGCCGCCTTTGTTTTGTATGATCGACTGCAAATAAGAGTCAAATAACTGAAGACCAGAATCAGCTTCGGGTGAGTGTTTATTAAGGGCAGTATTTAACAGGCCTGCAAGACCACTTTCCTGCTCAGAAGGTTCGGAAGGCAATTTAACGGCATCACCAAATAACCTGCGGAACTCGTCCGAAATATACGCGCGATTCCAGCGCCAGTCAGAGTAAAGGTTGAAGCTGATTGGCATCCGCATAAATCCCAATCTGACCTCTATTCCATGACTCTCTACTGGCCCTATAGCCAGCGGCATAAAAAGGATATCGGCCTGAACTTGAGTTTTATGATCAATAACTTCTAATCCGTTCGCTGTCTTTTTAAAAAGAACCATGCGCCTGGCACGCAGAGTGTCAATAAATATATTCCACTGATCATCAAACGCTTCTCTATCGGGGAGTCTTATTTCCCGTTCGGCCAGAATCATTTTCGCCTCTGATAGGGATGCTGAACCTTCCAGCAGACACTCCCCAGCCGCAACACGCATCTTAACGGCATCATTTTTGAAAGAATATTGATTATAGTTCTTATCCCCCGGCCAAAAACCACTTGTTTCAGGTACGGGGGCGGGTGGGCAAGATTCTTGCCGAGAAATATAGTAAAATCGCACTGTTTTGGTAAGTGCAGCCTTATCTATGGTCGTTAAATAATCTACCATCACACGCTTGACTGCTCCATTATACAGCAATCTCTGGCACAATTCGGCACAGGACAAAGGTATGCGGAGACCAACATTATCTTTGACATCAAAAAATAAGGCAATTGTGTCTGGTAGGTGTACAGGCGCAGTAATAAATTTATCTTCTGTCCGTAAAGAATGGATGGTTAAAAATGTTGGTAGGTTTAATATTAAAGATATTGCTACCAGAACACCTGCCAGCGAACATACGGCCCGCAACCATCGCCACTCCGGTGACATAGAGCTGTATGCATTTAGAAATATCTTGATTCCGAGAGAATACAGAAAAAGCGTAGGGGCGATCATCAATATAAAGCCCGGTACTATGAAGAAGAACAAACCATACGTCACCGCACTTGGAATAAGAGCAATAAAAGCAAGGATGCCAGTAATCCAAAAATACATGGTATTAACTCCTTCAAAAATATTTGCGAATCCTCACAGTATTTTTGTTTTTATCTCTATGATTTTTTTTAAATAAAGAAAAAGTTATTTGTACTAACCCGCCATCTCCGGCGTGCGTTGAGCGGCGGCCGTTGTTTCGACTGCGGCGGTCTTGACGTTTTTGCTGTCGGAGATTTTTTCTGGGAGCAGCACGGTGACCGTCGTGCCGACGCCGACTTCGCTTTCGATGTCCAGCGTACCGCCGTGCAACTCGACCAAGTCCTTGGTGATGGCGAGACCGAGGCCGGAGCCTTCGTGCTTGCGGGTCAGCTCGCTGCCGACCTGCTCGAACGGCATGGTGACGATGCTGATTTTATCCTTGGGGATGCCGACGCCCGTATCCGACACCATGATAGCCACGCCGCCCAGCTCGCGCTGGCACCTGATTTCGACCGAGCCGCCGGGATTGGTGAACTTGACCGCGTTGGACATCAGGTTGAGCAGCACCTGCATCAGCGCGCGCCGGTCCGCCATGATATGGACGTCCATCGGCAGGTCGTCGGTGATCAGGCGCACCTGCGCGTCGTGCGCATGGCCCTCGACCATGTTTAGCGCCTGGCAGATCAGTTTGCCGACGTTGATCTCCTCGACGTAAAGCTCGTATTTGCCGATTTCGATTTTCGACATGTCGAGGATGTCGTTGATGAGGGTCAGCAGGTGCTTGCCGGCGCGCTGGATGTCGCCGACATAGCCGAGATAGCGGCTGTTGCCGATGGGGCCCAGCAGCTGGCTCTGGATCATTTCGGAGAAGCCGATGATGGCGTTCAGCGGCGTGCGCAGCTCGTGGCTCATGTTGGCGAGGAAGCGCGTCTTGGAAGCGTAAGCGGATTCCGCCGCGTCCTTCGCTTCCTGCAGCGCGCGTTCATGCAGCGTGCGCTCGGTGATGTCCTGCATGATGCCGAACAGCGCCTCCACCTGGCCGGTTTTCGGGTTGACCTTGCAGCGGCCTTCGCAGTGGATGAAGCGGATTCCGCCTTTAGGGCGGCGCAGCCGGAATTCAAGCTCGTAATCCTTCTTGCGCACCACGGCGCGCTGGAAGGTGCGGTAGGTTTTGCCGAGGTCGCGCTTGAGCAGCAGCGCATTGACGTTGTTCATCGTCGGCACGAAGCTGCCTTTTTCTACGCCAAAAATGGAATAGATCTGGTCAGACCATTCAAAGGCCTGCTGGCCGATCTCCCAGTACCAGTGGCCCATGCGGCCGATTTTCTGCGCCTCGAACAGCTGTCCCTCGCGGCGCTCCAGCTCGACTTCGTGCTGCTTGATGCTGGTCACGTCGCGGCCGACGATATAAACGAATTCCCCCGCCGTCTTGTGCAGCCATTGCATCCAGCGGATGCCGCCGTCCTTGCAGCGGGTGCGCGCCTCGAAATCCACCCGTACTTCCTGATCCGCCGGGGCCTGCTGTATTTTTTGCAGCGCGGTGGCGGCGTTCTCCCTGTCTTCCGGCACGATCAGGTCGATGAATGGGAACAGTTTCAGTTCGGCGTCGGAATAGCCCAGCACACGGTTGAAGGTCGCGTTGACCCGCCCGAAGGAACCGTCGCGGCGGTAAATGCCCAGCACGTCGTTGGTGAGATTGAGAAAGTGGCGCAGCTCGCCGTCCGCCTGCGATATATGGGCAAGGTCCGGCACGGAGTCGGCGGTTTTTTCCACCGATTTTTTTTCGCTGTCGACAACGAAGGTCGCAAAATCATGCGCCTCGCGGGTGAAATCGTTATTTTTCTTGCGCTTCAGCTTGTTGTCCGGATCGAGCCAGATGACGGTGTATTTTTTGCCGTTGGGCGCGTCGACCAGATCGATGCGCGCCTGCAGCACCAGCGGATCGCGCTCGCGGCGCAGCAGCGCGACTTCATAGAAGCCGGAAATCAGTCCGGCGAAGGAAAGCAGTTGATGGCGGCTGTCGCGGCTGGAAACAATGCTTAAAATGCTGCTGGCGGGCTTTGCGATCAGGGCGGCGGCGTTCAGGCCCAGCGACCAGCCGACGGCAGGGCTGGCAAATACCAGGTTTCCCTTTTCGTCGACGACGCAACGCATCCTGTCGTGATCAGTTTCTGTCTGTGTTAGCCCCCGCCAAACCGGCATCCCCGCAGCCCCCCTCATTATTTTAAACATAATCTAAAATCGGCCGATTGAACAGAGTCTTGATGCCGTATAGATAACTTTGGGTTTAGTTCCCTACGCCAGACTGCATTTACGATACTTCATCCCCGA
>JAHFPI010000006.1:0-2127 GCA_023266795.1 Rhodospirillales bacterium | reverse complement strand
GGGAAGAATCCGGCGCGGTTTTTGTTTTATCCTGCTGGGCGTGTGCTTTATGCAAGATGCCTAAAAAATAGGCTTACACTAACATATTGATATTATTATATATTTATAAAAGTTAGCGATTCTCCTGAAAATAATTCGCAAAGTATCCGGTTTTCGAGTCAATGGGTGATAACTTTATTTTTTAGGTGGTTTCAAGGAATCAATTGAATCAAACAGGTAGAGCGATTTCCTGCGAAAGGACTCTCACTCGGGAACTATTGACGTCTCCGCGCTGTTATGTTAACCTTTGGCACAAACAGTAAAACAGGGATCAAAACGATGGGAATGCTTCCGAATTTCAAGCTCGCGATAGTGCTCGCAAAACTGGCCAATGAATACAGCCACGAAATTTTGCACGTCGGCGATACCGACCTGCTGACGCGCGATCTGGGCGATGCGCTGCGCCGCCAGAAAAAAATTATTCAGGACCCCGATATGGGCACGATCGAAACCGCGACGGAAGTCCTGCCGGTGATCGCGGAGGTCAAGCTGCTGACGATGGCCGTCGCCAAAAAAATGGAGATAGACACTAAAGGCAAAGGCGCCGTCGCCGTTCTTGAGGAAATCATTGCGAAAACCGAGGAACGCGACAGCGACGCCGCCAAAGAAATTAAGGTCACGCTGGACTGGACGCGCGCCTTCTTCTCCCATCCGGAAATCCAGGAGATATTGAAGGCCGACCTGATCCAGATTGAAAAGCCCGACAGCCTCACGGATGTGCGCGGTATGGGCAAGGGCATGCTGCAGCGCGCGATGCGCATTGCGCAGGAGTTGTCCAAGCTTCAGGACTTCCTGAAAAAAGCCAAGACCATGCCGGACCTGAAAATCGACCCGCCCGCAAAAAAACCGCCGGTTAAAAAAACAACTCCAAAGAAGGATCAGCCAAGTGACGGCCCCCAATAATAAAATAGACCTTTATGATGATGCAAAAGTCGATGCCCGCGTAAAACGGCTGGCGTTCTGTTTCAATCTTGCCGCCGGGAGCCCCGCTAGCAAGGGATTCGGCGCCGACAATCTGCTTAAAACAGGGTTAGATCTTTTTAAAGCGACGACGGCGGATACGCAGGCTTTTGCCCTGAATGCCGACGAGAAGGCTTATATGCGCCTTCAGTTCGTGAAAATAGCGGCGAAATTACAGGGCGACCGCAGTACGGGCTGGGCCAGCTATGAAGAAACCATTATCGGCAAAGCCGATGATCTGATGGCCACCGCCCTCAAGCTGAAACTCATTAAGTAACACTGAAGTCCGGCGCATCCCTGAGCAGCAGTTCCGCCTGCTCCAGACGGCGCAGTTCGTCGCGCAGTTTTGCCGCGTCCTCGAACTCGAGATTGGCGGCGGCCTGTTTCATTTTCTTTTCCAGCGCCGTCATGTGCGCCTTCAGGTCTTTGCCGGACAGGTGCGGCAGGTCGTCCGCGCCGGTTCTGACCGTCACATGGTCGGATTTTTCAAACACGCTTTGCAGGATGTCGGAGATGCCCTTGCGGATAGTTTCCGGCGTGATGCCGTGTTCGATGTTATAGATTTTCTGCTTTTCGCGGCGGCGGTTGGTTTCGCTGACCGCGTAGTTCAGGCTGTCCGTCATCTTGTCGGCGTAGAGGATGGCACGCCCCTCGACGTTCCGCGCCGCACGGCCGATGGTCTGCACCAGCGAAGTCTTGCTGCGCAGGTAGCCCTCCTTGTCCGCGTCGAGAATCGCCACCAGCGCGCATTCGGGGATGTCGAGGCCTTCGCGCAGCAGGTTAATGCCGATCAGCACGTCGAACACGCCGAGGCGCAGGTCGCGGATGATCTCGATGCGCTCCAGCGTCTCGACGTCGGAATGGATGTAGCGCACGCGGATGCCGGTCTCGGTCATGTATTCCGTCAGGTCTTCGGCCATTTTTTTGGTCAGCGTCGTCACCAGCACGCGGAAGCCCTTGGCCGCGACCAGCTTACATTCGGCGAGCAGATCGTCCACCTGCCCCTCCACAGGACGGATGATGACTTCCGGATCGATCAACCCGGTCGGGCGCACCACCTGTTCGGCGAAGACGCCGCCGGTCTGTTCCATTTCCCACGGCCCCGGCGTGGCCGAGACAAAAACCGTC
>JAHFPI010000102.1 GCA_023266795.1 Rhodospirillales bacterium | reverse complement strand
TCTTTTTTAAGGCACTGGCATACAAATTTGAATTGTTGCAAATACGTCAACTCATTACGAAAGCTGTCAGCAAGATTATTATCGGGCCAGATAGCGCGAAAGTTTTTATTGATCGCACAGAGCTATTTGATGAAATTACCGGTGCGCTTAATATGCATGTGCGGCAGGTGCCAGAAGGTACAGCAATAATTATTATCCCCATTGATATACTGAAGCCAAGAACAGATGCCTTTGTCGTAGAACCTTCGTCCAATAGCACCCGCGATCCTTTTGACCGCTCCCCGCAAGAACTTAAAAACTGGGTGCGCGGCATCATCTGGCGTGATGCTCACTTTAGTGGCGTGACCATACGTCAAATAGCGCAGGGAGCTGGCTGTTCTGATTCCCGTGTTGCCGGTCTGATCGCTGAAAGCCTTACGACGGCATAAGCCAAAATCTTCCAATCGAACCACACTCGAAAATAGCCCAACTGAGAAAACGGGGCTTTCGTGCCGTCATGCTCCCGTTCTCAGTAGTGTGGTTTAAGGGGGTATCGCCAAAACTGCGCCGTATGCGGCGATATCCGGCAGTATTCTCTCAGTCTGCGCTTACAGCAGACTAGATGGCGGCTCGCGTGAGATTCAAACTCGCGGTGGTCTTCAAAAATCTTTTGTCATCTTCCGGTCATTATTCGCCTGAAACTGTCATTTGAGAGCAGATTTACGAGGATTTTTGTCATCTTGTGGCTTTGGCAGTCAGAATAAACATGGCCTGAGAAAAGTTCGCTTTTGTCTCACTGCCTGGCATGTAGTCTGTCACGAAAAATAATAGGTGAAGAAAAATTCCGTACTCTCGCGGGAGTTCGAAATAGACTCTTTGCTCTAGCGGGGAGTCAGCCGCTAAATTTTTCTCACGGGGAATCGAAGCCCACTGGGAATCACCGCAACTGAGAGAAGCGCGACAGTCATGGCAGAATGCAAAATTCTCTGCAGTGGGGTTCGAAAATGGTGTTCAAAAAAGCCCGCAAATCGGGGCCAAAAACGCCATTTTATCGTTTATTCTCAAGTGGTTAGACTAGATGGCGGACAGGGAGAGATTCGAACTCTCGATAGGTTTACACCTATACTAGTTTTCGAGACTAGCGCCTTCAACCACTCGGCCACCTGTCCGTTCTGTAGGAAAAAATGGGGCGACTGATGGGGTTTGAACCCACGACATCCTGGACCACAACCAGGCGCTCTACCGCTGAGCTACAGCCGCCACAATCTGTAGATACAGATACAGGATAATGCCTATACTCTGATTGTCTGCGAGACGTCAAGGTTATAACATAAAAATTGGGAACGCTGCCTAAAATTTATGCATATGCTTTATTTTTCAGCACACCACCTTCGGAAATGTATAAATATATCTATATATTTCAATTGGTTACATCAAAAATGCGCGTGGCACGGCTTGTGCAATGAACAGGTGTCTTTTTAGGAATGTTTATGAAGAAAATCGAAGCCATCATTAAACCGTTCAAGCTCGATGAAGTGAAAGAAGCGCTGCATGCCGTCGGTGTTCAGGGCATGACCGTGACGGAGGTGCGCGGCTTCGGGCGGCAGAAGGGGCACACCGAGCTTTATCGCGGCGCGGAGTATGTGGTGGACTTCCTGCCCAAGGTCAAAATCGAGGTCGTCATCGAGAACGGGCAGGTCGATGACGTGGTGGAAGCGATCCAGAACGCGGCGCGCACCGGGCGCATCGGCGATGGAAAGATTTTTGTTATCCCTGTTGAAAACGTGATCCGCGTGCGTACCGGAGAACGGGGAAAAGAAGCGATATAGGCTATCAGGAATAAACGCCAGAGGAGGAACAAATGGCAAAAAAAGTGAAAAAGGCAAAAAAATCCGGATCTCCGGCCAAGGCATCGAAACCCGCGCAGGACTATGGCGCGTTTCTGAAGCTCCTGAAGGAGAACAAGGTCGAGTATGTGGCTTTCCGCTTTACGGATCTGCGCGGCCAGCTGCAGCATACGGCGCAGCATATCTCCACCGTTGACGAAACCCTGCTCTCTGACGGGGTTATGTTTGACGGCTCGTCCCTTGCGGGATGGAAGGCGATCAACGAGTCCGACATGATCCTGCAGCCGGATCTTTCCACGGCCCAGATGGACCCGTTCACGGCGCAGCCGACGATGGATGTGTTCTGTGATGTCTATGAACCATCCACCGGTCAGCCCTATAACCGCGACCCGCGTTCCATCGCCGGCGCGGCGGAAAGATACCTGAAATCAACCGGCATTGCGGATACGGCGTTTTTCGGCCCCGAGGCGGAATTTTTTATTTTCGACGATGTGCGGATTGATGTGAGGATGAACCGTGTCAGCCACGAGATTGACAGCATGGAAGGCCCGTATAACTCCGGCACGAAATACGCGCAGGGCAATATGGCGCACCGTCCGGCGGTGAAGGGCGGGTATTTTCCGGTGCAGCCGATTGACAGCTCCAACGACCTGCGCGCGGAAATGACGTCGGTGATGGCGGCAATGGGGGTCTCTGTCGAGAAACACCACCATGAAGTGGCGCCCTCACAGGTTGAGCTGGGCATAAAGTTTTCCACCCTCGTCAATAGCGCGGACAATATACAGCTTTACAAATATGTCGTTCACAACGTGGCGCATGCTTACGGCAAAACGGCGACTTTCATGCCGAAACCGGTGTTCGGCGACAACGGCTCCGGGATGCACGTGCACCAGTCGCTGTGGAAAACGGGCAAGCCGCTGTTCGCCGGCGCGGGATATGCAGATCTGTCCGATACCTGCCTTTATTACATCGGCGGGATCATCAAGCACGCCAAGGCGCTCAATGCCATCACCAATCCGACCACCAACAGCTACAAGCGGCTGGTGCCGGGCTATGAGGCTCCCGTGCTGCTGGCTTATGCGGCGCGCAACCGCTCGGCCTCCTGCCGGATTCCACATGCGGCATCGCCCAAGGGCAAGCGGGTGGAAGTGCGTTTCCCCGATCCGGCGGCTAACAGCTATCTTGCCTTTGCGGCGATGCTGATGGCGGGGCTGGACGGTATCCAGAAAAAAATCCATCCCGGCGAAGCGATGGACAAGAATCTTTATGAATTGCCGCCGGAGGAATTGTCGCAGATACAGACCGTCTGCGGCTCCCTGCGCGAGGCGTTGGATTCCCTGAAGCAGGATCATGATTTTCTGCTGAAAGGCGGCGTTTTCACCGAAGATTTTATCGAGAGCTATCTGGAATTGCGATATGCGGAAGTGAAGGCCTATGAAACCATGCCGCATCCGATCGAATTCGCGATGTATTATTCGGTGTAGGGCGAGGGGCTTCGGGCTTTTATTTCAGCTTCTTCACGATCACGTCGAACGCCCGGGTATTGCAGGCCCAGGTGTAGAGGTTTTCCTTTTCTGACGGCGAGAGCAAGAACATGAAAATATACCAATTCTTGTCGCCCAGAACGACAAGCCGGAGTTCCTGATCGGAAGCGTCCTCCTTTAAAGGGCTTACCTGATATATCTCATAGCGCGAAAAAAGAAAACGGTTGTAGGCCGGGGCGCTGTTTGATGAAACAAGTTTTTTAACCTCGATTTTCAGGAAGTCATTAAAGTATTTTTTAAGTTTTTCCGTTTCTTTCTTCAGCGAGGTCTGGCGGTCCCTTTTGACGACCACAAAACGGATCAATCCATCAATCCGGCTGCCTTTCGTCTCGCTATGGAGCTGCATTGACATGTTGCGCGGGTTTCTGACGTCAGGATAATTGAGCGACCATGATTCCGGATAAATGACCTTTAGCGCATCCATGAAGCTAAAGGTTTTTAGAGACTCAACCGGATCATCCGTCGCAAGGATGAAGCGGAAACTGTCGATGGTGGCTTTCCGCAGGAATTCCAGCGGATCTTTAAGCCAGAGGGGGGATTCGAACCGTACCAATACGGCTATGTTGCCGTTGATTTGCACCGTCATGTAGTCATAGGTGCTTTTATCTTCGATGGCGGCGACAAAGGAGACACTGGCTCTTTTGTCGCTGAGCGTGCTTATTTCCCCCTGAAGAGTGTAGCCATTCGCCAATATGTAGTTTTTGAGCCAGTTTTCCGCAGAAATTTCACGTTCGAGATGAACCGACTGGATGGAAACAATCGCTTGTGCGGTCCCGATCATGGGGCTTTTGAAGCGGGCGATGTCCCGCAGGATTTTCTGGCCCAGGTCCTGGCTGCTTTCTATCTGGGCGGTTTGCTCGGAAGTCCAGTCTTTCGGCAGAAGAATATCGAATTCAAGCTTGGGATCATTGAAGGGAATCCGGTGAAAGGATTTTGCCACCGCTTTAAAAGTTTCCTCGTCATGAATGGAATATTGCTGTGCCTGCGGGGCGGCTTGTTGCGGTTTTTTGCCAAGCAGGTTGTCCAGCAGCGCCCATGCCGTGCCTGGCGCGCAGAGGTTCGCGGTGAGGGCCATGGTGCATATGAACAGGCTGATCTTCAAAAGTTTCATGCTACTTCTTCTCGCGGATGACGGGAACGGGATGTCTGTTTTCATCGATAGCGACATAGGTGAATTTCCCCTCGGTGACTTTCCGGGCGCTTTCGTCGAGACGGCCACGCGCCCAGCTTTCGATGTGGATGGTCATGGAAGTGCGGCCAATGCGGTTGACGCTGCAGTAGCAACTGACTTCATCGCCGATATAAACCGGTTTCTGAAAGCTCATGGCTTCGATGCCGATAGTGGCTACGCGTGTCTTGGCGGTCTGGGTGGCGATGATGCTGCCGGCCAGATCCATCTGCGACAACATCCAGCCGCCGAAGATGTCTCCGTTGGCGTTGGCATCCGCCGGCATGGCAATGGTGCGGAGCGAGGGGCAGCAATCATAGTCCGGTTTTTCGTGTTTCATTTTTTCTTTTAAACTATTGATTTTCAAGATTCATTTTTACTATAGGGGCGGTAATTGGTCAATAAACTTCTGGATTTCCGCCAGCAATCCAAACTCCGCCAGATCATTGTGGCTTCCGCCCTCGAGAATAACCAGTTTTTTATGGGCTGTTCCAACGGCGGCAAACAGCTTTTTCCCCTGTTCGACGGGTATGACGTTATCTTTACTGCCGTGTACGACCAGCACCGGCATTTCAAAGAAAGGGGCTTTTGACAGATTATCGTAGCGGTCGAGCGTCAGGTAACTGACGGGGGTCAGCCACGGATAGACGCTTTTGGTCACATCCGGCATAGTCGTGAGCGGCGCTTCCAGCACAAGTGCTTTCGTGTTTTTAAACTCAATAGCCATTTCGGAAGCGGCACCCGTGCCGATGCTCTCGCCATAAAGGATAATGCGGCTGGGGCCGATCTTCTGTGTTTTTTCGAGCCATGTCATCGCGGCGCGGGCGTCACTGTAAAACCCTTCTTCGGAAGGGCGTCCCTTGGTGCGGCCATACCCGCGATATTCAGCAAGCAGAAATCCATAGCCATGCTGCGCGAAAAAATCCTGCTTGAACGCGCGATCCGATATGTTTCCGGCATTGCCGTGAAACATGACAAGAACCGGCTTATCCCCCTGCGGGGGCGCATACCACGAAGTAATGGAAATATTGTCCGGCGTTACGTAGGTCACGGTTTGTATTCCGGTGTGCGGCGCCGCCGACCAGACGGACGACGGGTAATACATGACCTGCCGCTGGAACACGATCATGACGGCCACAGCCAAAAGGTATCCCTGAACCAGATAAAAAAGCGCGTCGACCATATCTTTCTTCCATTGTCCGGACTTGATCCGTGCGAGGCGATATTCAAAATAATGCCTGATTTTTAGCATATGCACATTCTCCGGCCTTGAGTATAGCTTATAAAATGCGTACTCTATGACGATTATGAAGGAAACCTTGAAGAAAAATAGCGGCTATTCGGCGGCGGATATTGAGGTTCTGGAGGGGCTGGAGCCCGTCCGGAAGCGTCCGGGCATGTATATCGGCGGCACGGATGAAGGCGCCATGCACCATCTGGTCAGCGAAATTCTGGACAACGCCATGGACGAGGCGGTGGCCGGTTATGCCTCCCGCATTGACATCGATCTGGGCTTGGATAACCGCGTACAGATTAGGGATAATGGTCGCGGCATTCCCGTGGACAACCATCCGAAGTTCCCGGGCAAGTCGGCGCTTGAGGTTATTTTCACGATGCTGCACTCCGGCGGCAAGTTCAGCGGCAAGGTGTATAACACCTCCGGCGGTCTGCACGGCGTTGGCTCGTCTGTCGTGAATGCTCTGTCGAGCGAGCTGATCGTGCGTGTGGCGCGGGACAAAGAGCTTTATGAACAAAAGTACAGTCGCGGTCATCCGCTGGGGAAAATTAAAAAGCTGGGCGCGACAAAAGATCGTGGAACAACAGTTACTTTTGTGCCGGATACTGAGATATTCGGTGAGAAAGCAAGTTTCAATCCCAAGACCATTTATAAGATGGCGCGCTCCAAGGCCTATCTCTATCGGGGTGTGGAAATTCAATGGCACTGCGCACCTGAATTGCTGAAAGGCATTGAGGGTGTTCCTGAGGAAGAAACTATAAAGTTTCCAAATGGGATACTGGATTATCTTTATTCGCTGGTTGAAGGAAAAACCTCCCTGACACCCAAGCCTTTCTACGGCGTGGCTGAGTTTCCGGA
>JAHFPI010000101.1:6180-6691 GCA_023266795.1 Rhodospirillales bacterium | reverse complement strand
AAATTATATCTCCCGCCCTGAAGACGCGTGGGAGCGCATCAAGATCCCCACCCACAAGCCGCGCACCCTCGCCGTGCTGAAGGAAATCGCCATGTGGCGCGACCGGCTGGCGCAAAGCGCCGATGTGCCGCGCGGGCGCATCCTCAAGGACGACGCGCTGGCCGAAATCGCCCTGCACGCGCCGACGACGAAGGAAGCGCTCGGCAAAATGCGCAACATGCAGCACGGCTTCGCCGAAAGCGACAAGGGCGGCCAGTTGCTGGAAGCCATCAGGCGCGGCCTCGACATGCCGGAAAAAGACCTGCCGAAACGCGACCCGCGCCCGCACTTCCCGCCGGGGCTCGCCCCCACCATCGACCTGCTGCGCGTGCTGCTGAAACTGAAGTGCGAGGAAAACGAAGTGGCGAGCAAACTGCTGGCCAGCGCCGCCGACCTCGAACTCATCGCCGCCTACGGCGACAAAGCCGACGTCCCCGCCCTCACCGGCTGGCGCTTCAAAGTCTTCGGCAAA
>JAHFPI010000101.1:0-6170 GCA_023266795.1 Rhodospirillales bacterium | reverse complement strand
GCTGGCGATTGAAGAGAACAGGTTGAAGCTGGTGAAGACGGTCTGACGCTCGGCTATTCAACACATGGGGTTGCGTGGGAACAATTAAATCATTTTTTTTAGACAGTGCAAGGTTAAAAAAAACAGCAATTGCGTTGAACATTCTTTTATTTGCAAGCTTTTTTATGGGACTTTTTATTTTTAAGTGGTATGGCCACTCACACTTAGACGGAGGAGATCTGCTTGCAAGCCTGCCACTTGCCCTACCCCTCCTGAATCTTTGCCTACTAATAGCAACGCCAAGCGCCTATGTACAAGGCATGTTTATTTATCGCTGTACCCATATCATCAGTCTATGCCTGAACATCGCCGCAATTTGCATCACTTTTGTAGCAATTGCTCATTCTATAGAATATGCCTCTTATCACTTACTGCACGACCATGTACAAACCGCAGGCGCTGTCAGAAACCTCCAGATGGTTTCCTTTTTTCTTCCTGTCCTTTTAGCGTGCCCCCTGTCTGTTATCGGCCTTTACACAAACCACTTCTCAAGAAAAATATCTTTCCGGCCATCATACTTACTCTTTGACCTGCTCTGTCTAGTTTCATTTCTTTATCTACTGAATAATGCCGTAACATCTTCCGGAAAATCTAACGGCGACTCAATAGATAAAGAAGTGCGCATTATTGCCGCAGGATGGATGGAGCAGTATCCTGCCTTGATCAAATCAACGGCAACGCGCATGATACGGAGCGGAATTAACGCAAACGGCCTGGATTTCACTTTACCTGAGGAACTGGGGCACAGTCTGCTGGACAAGAAGTATTCTGTTTTTGACCGGGAAGGCGGTGGCGTACCTTGGCTACCTCCAAATCCGAACGTATTTGAAGGCCAGCAACACATTGTTATCACCAGCGTAAACAGAATCCCCGCAATAGGAACAGATGCACCAGAGATTATTTTTGTCGCGTGGCCGATTAAAAAAGATGTGTGCAAACAAATTAATCGTGGTTTAGGAATTGAAAATTGGGAAGAAAATAACATTTTAGCCACTCCACCTGACCTGACGCCTTACTACTATGGTGGCGTTTCAAATCAAGCTGCCGTTACTGAACTAACCGCTCTAAAGGACAAGCAATTCGCCTGCGCTCAGGACGCAAACGGAGTCCGGTACTACTTCCATACCATCGTCGAGAGATAAAGATTCCTTCTCCCGCGTTGTCATTCCCGCGAAGGCGGGAAACCAAAAAGGCCGTCTGGCCGTCATATTGACTCACAAGACGCGCGGACGCGCTTCTTGATGCCGGAACAAGTCCGGCATGACAAAAAAAATAATTTTGTATGTGGTCGTTCCTATAATTAACCGAGCGCCACCCCCGCGCAGGCGGGGGTCTGGCCGCGTGAAGCGCTTTTATAAATACGGCTTCGCCTTTGTGCCGGATGCCCGCCTTCGCGGGCATGGCGTATGTAGCGTCATCCCCGCCTTGCGCGGGAATCTGGCAGCGTGTCTACGCGTCTTATTGACTCATATGACGGCTGGACAGCCTTCCGGATGCCCGCGCAGGGTGGGCATGACAAGAGGTCTTAAATTAACCCAGTTAATTCAATTCGTTATACGTTTCGTCCACAACGTTTGACATTATGTAATGCGCCGTGATAAAACCTTGTACGCGCGGTAGTTTACGCAGGAGAGGCATGTGGGAAAGTTTAATCTGATAAAAATTTTTAAGAAGACTGGGCTGACGGCGAAAGACGCGCAGCCGTTTCTCGAGCAGCTTATCGATATAGCGGGCGCCAAAGCCAACAAGATGACCGCCGAACAACAGCAGCAAACACAGGCGGCGCCGCCCGCAGCACCCTCCAAAGAAGAGATCGCCGACAGCATCATTGAAAAGCTGGTCGCAGGAGAAAAAGTTTCCGCCACTGCCGCCCGCACGGCAGGAAAATCACTGGCCGGACGGTTCTGTTTTTCCATCGAGCCGCAGTCCTTTTCCGGCGATACCGTTACGGTCC
This sequence comes from Rhodospirillales bacterium, assembly GCA_023266795.1. GTDB lineage: Bacteria > Pseudomonadota > Alphaproteobacteria > Micavibrionales > UBA2020 > PALSA-926. The sequence continues at coordinate 4,177 of JAHFPI010000101.1, read as the reverse complement.
TCATAACGCCCATAAAGCATTTCGAGAACAAAGGCTATGAAGAATGGTTTGCGGAAACGCCCGTCCGTCATCTTCTGCCGAAGGGCGCGGACGAAGCGGATAATGCCGGCGAATGGTACTGGAAAAACGAGGGCAAAAGCCGTCTGGAAGTCGCCGAAGACCTGTTGCGGCGCGGTTTCGTCTGGCGGCGGGACTTTCAGGAATTCAACAACAACCGCTCCGGCGTGGACAAAGACGACCTGATCGGGGCGCTTGAGAAAAAGCTTACCCCTCCACCACCGCCGTCAGACTCATCCGCTCCGCCAGCGCCTTCAAAGCGTCGTGGATCACATCCGCATTGAGCAGGTCGGCCTGATCGTTCAGCTTTAGAACAAGTTGTTTGGCGGTCACTTTCAGTTCCGTATGGCGCAGCAGGCCGAGCGCACCGCCGGTCAGCAGATAACCCATGCGCTGCGCGAGGCCGATGGTCGCCGCCAGATCGACCGTCCGGTCGGCGAGCAGCTTTTGCGCCGGCCTGATCACATCGTCAAATCCCTTGGTGTGATTGTCGCGCCGGAGATAGCCCTTGTACCGCACATACTGCGACAGCGCCAGAAACGCCCGCCCCGGATGGTCGATGCCGTAAAAAGGCATCACCAGAATCCGCTGGAAGGCGTGGTCGGCCTGATATTCCTCATGCTCGAACCAGCCGGTATCGCTGAGCAGGCAGCTCGCCTCCAGCAGCCGCATGAAGTCGCCGTCCTGCCCGGCGAACAGCGGCTCCATCCAGCGGGACAGGGTTTTAAAGGCCTTCAGGTCGTCAAACCGGCTGATCCGCAGCGCAATTTTCGCACAGCCGGCGATCAACGGATCCTGCCGGTGCAGCGCGGGGCTCAGCTGGTCGAACAGCAGCCCTTCGCGCAGGCCGGTGCCGGAAAAAATCAGCCGGCGGGGAGATATTTTTTCAAACAGCTGCTCCATCGTCAGCGCCGCGACGCCAATATCCCTGATACGTTTTTTTGACATGCCGACGGTTTTTTCAAGCGAGGCCGGCGCCTGCCGCGACAGAAGCCCCGCGAACTCGGCCGCTGTTTTTCCGTCCACCTGATAATGGTCCAGCAGCCGGAGGGGATACTGCGACATAAACATATGCGCCGTCGCCATGGAACGCCACGCACCGCCCATCGCATAAAAATCCTGCCCGGCGCAGTCTTTCAAAAAACCGGCGCGCGCCAGATGTTTGCCGATCGTTTCTATCCGCGCCGCACGGTCCTTCTCCGCCATCAGGCGGTGCGAGCCCAGCGGCAGGCTTGCCTTATGCTTCACCTGACCGTTTTCAACGACGATCAGCTCTAGCGACCCGCCGCCGTAATCCCCGATGACTCCCCGGCCATTCTGGCCGAACACATTATTTTCGCCGAAACCGTTGGCCAGCACGCCGAGGGCGGACAGCCGCGCCTCCTCCTCCCCGTCGATCACCGTGATCGTCAGGCCGAATTCTTTCTGCACGGTATCGATGAAATCTTTCCCGTCACTGGCATCGCGCACCGCCGCCGTCGCCACCGCCCGCACGTTTTTAACCTTCATCGCCGCCAGCAGGCCGGAAAAGCGCCGGATGCTGTTCAGGGCTTTTTTGACGGAATCAGGGTTCAGATACCCGGTTTTGCCCAGATCGCTGCCGAGATTGCAGATCGTCCGCTCGCTGTGAATCCGGAAGGGCGCGCGGTTCAGCCCGTCATACACCACAAGGCGCACCGCATTGGAGCCGATATCGATTATGGCGACATAATTTTTGTTGACCGACTGCTGATCTGACATGACAACCCTGCTTGGTTCTTTTATAGTCTAAAAGGAGTTTCGATGAAAACACTTTATTTATTGCGCCATGCCGACACCGTTCCCGCCGACCCGACGCGGGTAAGCGACCATGAACGTGCCCTGTCCCCGCAGGGTAATGCGGACGCGCTGGCCGTGGGCCGGTATATGCGGATGTATGCGTTGTATCCGGATCTCGTCCTCAACTCGTCGGCCGTCCGCACCACGCAGACCGCACAGCTTGTTTTAAAGGAACTGGCGAATGGGAACGTCAGCAAGATACCCGCCCGCTCCGACAGCGAACTCTATCAGGCCTCCCCCGCAAAAATTATTTCTGAAATCCATGCCGTCGCCCCTTCCGTCCAGCGCCTGCTGGTGGTCGGGCATAATCCCGGCATCGCCGATCTCGCCTTCACGCTGGGAAAGATCCGGCACTACACCCCCGGCACGCTCGCCGTATTCACGGCAGAGTGCCCGGACTGGACCGGATTTTCGGCAGGTCTGGCGCAGCTGGAAAAGGTTTTTGTTCCGAAGGGATGATACCCCAGTCTCACCATGCCGCCGAAGGGCGGCATCCGGCAAGCGGCAAAGCCGCATTCATAAAAGCGCTTCGCGCGGCCAGACCCCGCCCTCCGGCGGGGTGGCATCGGGTTATAAATTCAATTTACTCTGACCCCTTTGATTCCCTCGCGCAAGGCGGGCATGACGGAAAGAGGCAGCCTACTTATTTTTAATTCCAATCGACCCCCTTCTCAGAACGGTGCCGAATTCAAATGGCGGGCACGAAGAGCATCTTGAAAATCAGGTTTATTTAAGCCTTCGATAAGCTGACCATTGCGCGTATCTATAATGAAATAGCCGTATTGTGTGGAATATAGTTGAAGATCTTCTAAGTCGGCGTTATCTCGCTCCCCTATGATGTAGGGCTCTATAACCCTGTATCGTTTTACATTTGGATCAATAACTTCTTTATTGTCACGATCCGATATGGCGTGGATTGAGCCATAAAGCTGAATGTATTTATATCCTGCAATCAAATCCACTTCGCCCTTTCCACAGCCAAGCAATAATGCGAACAGCAAGATCAAAGGGGTCAGTATAAATCGAAACTTAAACATTGACTGCCCTTCCTAATAAAAACTCTGCGGATCAATGTCCACTTTTAGCTGGATGAACGACGGCACTTTGACCGCCGCAAGCCAGTCCTCGAGAAATTTCTGGATGGCGATTGACTTCTCCGCCTTGACCAGAAAGCGGCGGCGGTGTTTGCCGCGCAGGAAGGCCAGCGGCGCGGGCGCGGGGCCGAGGATACGGATGTCGTCAAAGCGCGGCGCTTTCTGCGCCAGCGTGCGGCAGAACAGGTCGAGTTTCATTTCATCGGTGCAGGATAAAATCAGCGCCGCCAGACGGCCATAAGGCGGCATACCGGCTTTTTCGCGCTCTTTCGCCTCCACCTCCAGAAACGTGTCGCGGTCGTTCGCCGCCAGCGCGCGCATGACCATCTGCTCCGGCATATAAGTCTGGATATACACCCGCCCCGGTTTTTCGCCGCGACCGGCACGACCCGACACCTGATGCAGAAGCTGGAACGTGCGCTCGCCGGCGCGCAGGTCGCCGCCGGACAACCCCAGATCCGCATCAACCACGCCGACGCAGGTCAGCGACGGAAAATGGTGTCCCTTGGCGATAATCTGCGTGCCGATAATCACATCCACGTTATGATCCTCGATCTGGCGCACGGCGTCATTGATCATTTTCGGGCTGGTGACGACATCGCTGGCAAGGATCAGCGTCCGCGCTTCGGGCAGGAGATTTTGCACTTCTTCCGCTCGACGCCGGGCCCGCAGGCGGCAAGGCTGTCCTCCGCGTTGCATTCCGGACAGCGCTTCGGCAGCAGCTGGCTGTAGCCGCAATGGTGGCACTGCATCTTTGTATGGTGGCGGTGCTCCACCAGCCACGCCGCGCAGGACGGGCACTGGAAGCGGTAACCGCAGGTGCGGCAGAGCGTCAGCGGCGCATAGCCGCGCCGGTTCAGGAATAGCAATGACTGCTCCTTGGCCGCGAAAGTTTCCTGTAAAGCCTGCTGCAAAAGCGGGGATATAAACTGCCCGCGCGCAGGCGGCGCCTCTTTCAGGTCGATCACGTGCATGTCGGGCATTTTGGCGCCCGCGTGGCGCGAGGCCAGATGCAGATAATGATATTTACCCTGCCGGGCATTATACATGGTTTCCAGCGACGGCGTCGCCGATACCAGAACGATTGGAATGTTCCCCAGATGCGCGCGCACAATCGCCATGTCCCGCGCATGGTAAAGAACCCCCTCCTCCTGCTTGTAGGAGGAATCATGCTCTTCATCCACGATCACCAGACCCAGCGACGCAAA
>JAHFPI010000100.1 GCA_023266795.1 Rhodospirillales bacterium | reverse complement strand
CCCGCAGGTATTCCTGTCCCGCACCCATGCGGATTTCCTCGCCAAGCAGTTCAAACAGGAAGTCCCGGAAATCTATGACGGCATCATCGAAATCAAGGCCGTCGCCCGCGATCCGGGCAGCCGCGCCAAGATCGCCGTCATCTCCCGAGACTCGTCCATCGATCCGGTCGGCGCCTGCGTCGGGATGCGCGGCAGCCGCGTCCAGGCCGTCGTTGGCGAATTGCAGGGCGAAAAAATCGATATTATTCCATGGACGCAGGACACGGCGACCTTTGTCGTCAACGCCCTCTCCCCTGCGGAAGTGACCAAAGTGGTGATGGACGAAGACAACCGCCGCCTTGACGTCGTGGTTCCGGACGACCAGCTCAGCCTCGCCATCGGCCGCCGTGGCCAGAACGTGCGTCTGGCGACGCAGCTCTCCGGCTGGAATATCGACATCATGACTGAAGCCGAGGAATCCGAACGCCGCCAGAGCGAACTCAAGACACGCTCCGCCCTCTTTATCGAGGCGATGGACGTGGATGAAGTCATCGCCCACCTGCTGGTCGTCGAAGGCTTCGCCTCCATCGAGGACATTGTCGAGACATCCGACAGCGAGCTTGGCCGGATCGAAGGCTTTGACGCGGATGTTGCGGCAGAACTGAAACGACGGGCTGCAGCTTTCCTCTCCACCAAGAAGGACGCCTTCGAAAAACGCGCCACCGAAATGGGCATCAGCAAGGATCTCGTCGGCGTCAAAGGCCTGACGCAGGACATGATTATCGCCCTCGGCGAAAAGGGCGTCAAAAAGATGGACGATCTGGGTGATCTCGCCAGCGATGAGCTGCGTGAGATCGTCGGCGCCGACAAGCTGACCGAATCCCAGGCCAATGCCGTCATTATGGCGGCGCGCGCCGGCTGGTTTCAGGACGACAACAAAACCGCCAGCAACGGTTAAATGAATAATGGAAGGTAAAAAGGCTGCAATGACGGATAAATCGGACAACGAGCAGAAAAAAACACCCCTTCCGGGCAAGGGCACGCTCAGCCTTAAATCCCCTCTGGGCGCGGGAGCTGCGCGCCACAACGTCTCGATGGGACGGTCTGCAAAGCCGGTTGCCGTTGAAGTCAAGAAAAAACGCGGTGCAAACGCCGAAGCGGCAAAGTCCCGTATGGACGACAGTCTTGGCGGAGACCTGCACCTGACGGATGCCGAACGTGAAGTCCGTATCCGCGCCCTGCAACACGCGCAGCAGAACCCGAAAGAAGCCTCGACCACTCCCTACCAGACAAAAATGGTGATCAAGAGCGAGGAAGAAAAAGCCCCCGCTTCGCCCGCTGCGGCAGATAGCCCCGCCCCCGCCGCCGAGACCGGTCGTAGAACAGAAACTGAAGCGCGCAAACCCGCTCCAAATCCCACATCCATCGTCGCGCCTCCGGCTGACAAAAAACCTACCGGCCGCAAGGTCGACTTCTACGGCCGCGCCATTGTCGACACGGGAGAGGAAGCCGCCGGCGCCTTTAAAAAGCGCCCCGGCACCCGCACCAACGAACCGCGCCGCCGCAACAGCGGCAAGCTGACCGTCCATCAGGTCATCAACGAAACCATGACCGACCGCGAAGGCCGCACCCCCAGCATGGCCGCCCAGCGCCGCGCCCGCGAGCGGATGCGCAAACAGGCCGCCGCGCAGCAGGAAAAAGTCAAACAATTCCGCGAAGTCGTCATTCCGGAAGTGATCACCGTCCAGGAACTGGCGAACCGCATGACCGAACGCGTCGGCGATGTCGTGAAAAAGCTCATGGAAATGGGCATCATGGCCACCGGCAACCAGTCTATCGACGCGGACACCGCCGAACTGGTCGTCCATGAATTCGGCCATACCTTTAAACGCGTCCTGGAATCGGACGTCGAACTGGGCACGCATAGCGCCGAAGACAAGGAAACGGATCTGAAAGACCGCCCGCCGGTCGTCACGATCATGGGTCACGTCGACCACGGCAAAACCTCGCTGCTCGACGCCATCCGCTCGGCGGAAGTCGCGGCGCATGAAGCCGGCGGCATCACCCAGCACATCGGCGCCTACCAGATCCAGACAAAATCCGGCAAAAAGATCACCTTCATCGACACCCCCGGCCACGCCGCCTTTACCGAGATGCGCGCCCGTGGCGCCGACGTCACGGATATCGTCATTCTGGTCGTTGCCGCCGATGACAGCGTTATGCCGCAGACCATCGAGGCGATCAGCCACGCAAAGGCTGCCGGAAAACCAATGATTATCGCCATCAACAAATGCGACCTGCCCAACGCCAACCCCGGCAAAGTGCGGCAGGAACTGCTGCAATACGAAGTCGTGGTTGAACAGATGGGCGGTGAAAGCCAGAGCATCGAAGTCTCCGCCAAAACGAAGAAAGGCCTTGCAGAGCTGGAAGAAGCCATCCTGCTACAGGCCGAAGTCCTGCACCTCCGCGCCAATCCAAACCGCACCGCCATCGGCTCCGTCGTTGAATCACGCCTCGAACAGGGCAAGGGTTCGATTGCCACCGTCCTCGTTCAGAAAGGCACGCTGAAACCCGGCGATATTTTTGTCGCCGGAACGGAAACAGGCCGTGTCCGCGCGCTCATCAATGACCGTGGCCAGCAGGTGAAGGAAGCCCTCCCCGGCCAGCCGATTGAAGTGCTGGGACTGACCGGCACACCGGAAGCGGGCGACGATTTCACCGTTGTCGAGGACGACGCCAAGGCCCGCGAAATCGCTGAATTCCGCCTCCGCAGGAAACGCGCGCTGCATGCCACCAAGACCAAAGGCGTCCGCCCGCTCGACCAGATGATCAGCGAGATTCAGGCGGGTGTCGCTAAGAACCTGCCCGTCATCATTAAAGGCGACGTGCACGGCTCCGTCGAAGCCATCGCCAGCGCCCTGAACAAGCTTACCGAAGAAAATAAAGAGGTAAAAGTCCAGGTTCTGCATTCCGGCGTTGGCGCCATCACGGAGTCCGACATTACGCTGGCCAACGCTTCACGGGCGCTGATTATCGGCTTTAACGTCCGCGCCAACCCGCAGGCGCGCGACCTCGCCAAGCGCGACGGCGTCCAGATCCGCTATTACTCGATCATCTATGAAGTCATCGATGAAGTAAAATCCCTCCTCAGCGGCCTGCTCTCGCCGGACGTCAAGGAAAAGTTCATCGGCTACGCGGAAATCCGCAAGGTCTTCAACGTCAGCAAAACCGGCAAGATCGCCGGCTGCTTCGTCACCGAGGGCCTCGTCAAGCGCGGCGCCAAGGTCCGCCTGCTGCGCGACAACGTGGTGATCCATCAGGGCACGCTCAAAACGCTGCGCCGCTTCAAGGACGAAGCCCGCGAAGTGCAGAAGGGTTACGAGTGCGGCATGGCCTTTGACAACTACGATGACATCAGGGAAGGCGACATGATCGAAGCCTTCGAAATGGAAAGCACGGAACGTCAACTGGCGTAAGCGATGACAGATGAGAAAAACCAAACCACATCATGCCAGCCGGACGCCGCCCGGACAGCGCCAGCTCCGCGTCGCTGAACAAGTCCGCCATCTGCTGGTGGAAATCCTGCATCGCGGCCATTTCCGCGACCCCGCATTGTTTGACGCCAACCGCATCACGGTGACCGGCGTCGAGATCGGCCCCGACCTGAAACACGCCACCGCCTTTGTCATGCCCCTCGGCGGCGAGAACGCCGATACCTTCCTCGACGCCCTCAACCGCGCCGCCGGCTTTTTCCGCACCGAGCTGGCCAACCGCATGGACCTCCGCTACATCCCCAAAGTCACCTTCAAACTCGACCACAGCTTCGACGAAGCGGAGCGGATTGAGAGATTGCTGCGGCAGGAAAAGGTGCAGCGGGATTTGCTGAAAAAAGATGAAGAGGATGGGGACGCATAAATGTCCCGTAATAAAAAAGGCATTGTCGTCAACGGCTGGGTGAATATCGACAAGCCGCAGGGGATTACTTCCAATCAGGTGATCGGCCGGGTGCGCCGCGCGTTAAACGCGCAAAAACTCGGGCATGCGGGGACGCTCGATCCGCTGGCAACCGGCGTCCTGCCGATTGCCCTCGGCGAAGCGACCAAAACCATCCAGTTCGCGCAGGATCATGACAAGGTTTACCGCTTCACCATCACCTGGGGCGAGGCGCGAAATACCGACGACAGCGAGGGCGAAATCACCGCCACTTCGGCCAAGCGCCCCACCGCAGCGGAAATAACCGCCCTCCTCCCCCGTTTTACCGGCGACATCGAGCAGACGCCGCCAAAATTCTCCGCCATCAAGGTTGACGGCGAACGCGCCTATGACCTTTCCCGCGCCGGCGAGGATGTGGAACTCAAATCCCGCATCGTTTCGGTCTATGACCTGCGCCTGCTGGCGACCACCCCGGATACAGCGGAACTGGAGCTGGAATGCGGTAAAGGCACCTATGTAAGGTCGATTGCGCGCGATATGGGGCAGATTTTGGGGTGTTTTGGCTATGTTTCAGCCCTCCGCCGTCTCGCTGTGGGCCAGTTTTCGGCTGAAAACGCGATTCCGCTGGACGAATTCGAGAAATTGGTGCTATCTTCCGACCCTGATCTGTATTTGATGCCTGTCGAGACAGTGCTGGACGACATCCCGGCTCTCGCCCTGACAGACACCGAGATCAGCCGCATCAAGCAGGGCCAGACCCTCAGACTGCTGTCACGTCAGGACATAGACCGCCTCGATATGGCGGGCATTGACGAGACCACAGGCCTGATACTGGCCATCGGCGATAACAAGCCCCTCGCCCTTCTCGAAAGGAATGGCATTGAACTGCACCCGGTGCGCGTGTTTAACCTCTGACCTATAAAGGAGAGAACGATGTCGATTGAACCGAAAAAGAAACAGGCGCTCATCAAAAAATACGCGACGTCCCCGAAGGATACGGGTTCGCCTGAAGTACAGGTCGCCATCCTGACAGGCCGCATCCAGAGCCTGACGGAACACATGAAAACCCACAAAAAAGACATGGGCAGCCGTCGTGGCCTTCTGACCATGGTCGGCAATCGCCGCAGTCTGCTCAACTACATCAAAAAAGTTGACTCAAAGCGTTACGAGACGCTGATCGACAGCCTCGGCCTGCGCAGCTAATAGCTCATTACACAATAAAAAAAAGCCGCCCGGTTAACGGGCGGCTTTTTTGTTTTATCTGTATTCTATCTGCTCGTCCTGAGGAAAAGGATGAAAAGCAGGAGCAGGCTGCAAACCGTGCCCGCATAGCCGATATATTTTTCCTGCCGCGTTACCCAGCCCACGAGATTTTTTGCTTCTTCCATGATGGCCGGATTGACTTTTTCCTGATATTTACCCACCGCCTTGTCGAAGATAAAAGGCAGCGCCATCAGGGTGACCAGCACGTTGGCGGCAAGATAAACAAGCATGTCGCCGCCGTTGCTAATCATGATCAGCGTCATGATTGCGCCGGCAACGCCGTAGACTGCACCCCATAAAGCGACCTGATCGAGGTGGGTGGTGATTTTATCGACAGCCTGCGTCATCAGCTCCGGCTTTTTTTGCAAAGACTTGCTGAGATAGAGCAGCGTGAAGGCAAGAAGAAAAACTAATGTAACGAGACCCATGGCAATAATCCTTCTGAAGTATAAACAACCGGAAGATTGTACCTTAATCCGGAGGCGCTGTCAGCCTAATCCAGAGCCGATTTTATTTGCTGTAATAAAAGGCTGGCGTGCTGCCTTTCCTTGGCATGGGGCGTTTTGGCGATATAGGCCTCCAGCGCCGTAATCGCCTGCTGGTTCTGTCCCAACTTGGCGTAAAGCACGCCCTTGTCCAGATAGATGCGGTACTCGTCGGGGGAAAAAGCCCCGATAGCCTCGGCCACAAGAATGGCCTGACCGTAGTCCTCGCCCTCAATCAGCCGTTTCTTCAGGTTGTTTTCAAGCCGCACCAGAATTTCGCGGTTGGAGACGGCATCGTAAAAGTTATGCGACAGTTCGGCATTTTTGCCGACGATGGATTTCAGCAGCTGCCGCAGTTCGGCGGCATTCATTTCCCGCCCCTCTTTGAAGGGGTCGAGAATGACGCGTTCGCTGTCCTTCTCCATCCGGATGAGAAAGTGCCCGGGAAAACTCAGGCCCTCGCAGGCCCAGCCCATCTTGCGGGCAAGGATGACATAGAAGATGCCGAGCGACACCGGCAGCCCCTTGCGCCGCTCGATGACGCGGATGAAATTGGCGTTCTCGATGTCGTCGTAATTTTTTTCATCGCCCTGATAGCCGTGCGCCTCGTGGATTATTTTGCGCAGGATCTCCACCCGCAGATGCAGCGTGTCTTCCTTGTGCTGGCGCAGCCGTGCCTGAAACTCCTCCTCCACATGTTCGCAAAGCTTGCGCAGGTGCTGGCGGTAACGGTCGATGGACAGACCGGGCAGGAAAATCAGCCCCAGCGCCAGCGCCGCTTCCGCAATGTCGATATCCGCATCTTCGGTGCTTCCGACACGCTGGAGATATTGCAGGGCTTCATCCGGAGACTGGAAAAGACCGGGATTATAAGGCCCCGCCTCTTCCATCAGTTTGTGACCGTCCCCGGGATGCTCTCGGGATTCTCGTAACGCAGGCGGACGTAGCTGACCACGTTTTTGACCTGCCCGATATTGCGCGCATATTCTATCACGCGGGAAAGTTCTTTCTGGTCCTGCGCCACGCCCATCAGATAGACGTTGCCGTTGACCGTATCGACGTTGTAATTGATCGACTGCACATACTTGTCC
>JAHFPI010000099.1:1408-6777 GCA_023266795.1 Rhodospirillales bacterium | reverse complement strand
AGAATTCGAATGTCCAGCCGGTGCTGGAGCTGAACAAGATGATCGAGATTTTACGCATGTACCAAGCCGCGCAGAATATGCTCGTCACGGATCACGAGCGCATACGCAGCATGGTGCAGCGGCTGACCAAAGTTTAACGGATTAAAAAAAGGAGACGGCAACATGTCACTCACACTCGATATCGGCGCAACCGGGATGCTCGCGCAGCAGCTGAACGTGGATACGATTTCAAACAACATCGCCAACATGACGACCACGGGCTTCAAACGCCAGCGGGCGGAGTTTCAGGATCTGCTGTATCAGACCAAGGTCCGCCCCGGCTCGTCGTCCTCGGATGCCTCGACGACGGTACCTTCGGGCATCCAGCAGGGGCTGGGCGTCAGGGCGGGTTCGGTATACCGCATCAACGAGCAGGGCGCCATCCAGCTCACCGGCAACAAGCTTGATCTCGCCAATCTGGGACAGGGATATTTTCCGATCACGCTGCCCTCCGGCGAGACGGCCTACACCCGCGACGGCTCCTTCCAACTGAACCAGACCGGGCAGATGGTGACATCGCAGGGCTACGTGCTGCAGCCGGGGATCACCATTCCTAGCGACGCCGTCGATATCACCGTCAATAGCAGCGGACAGGTGCTGGTGAAAATTCAGGGCCAGACCGCCATGACCAATGTCGGGCAGATCCAGACGGCGCTGTTTCCCAACGATGCCGGGCTTGAGGCAATCGGGGGCAATCTGGCGACCGTGACGGAAGCGTCCGGCGCCGCCATCCTCGGCAATCCGGGAGCGCCCGGCTACGGCGCCCTGGAGCAGGCCGCCCTTGAAGCCTCGAACGTCAACGTGGTGTCGGAAATCACCTCGCTTATTCAGGCGCAGCGCGCCTATGAGATGAATTCCAAGGTCATTCAGGCGGGCGACCAGATGCTGAACACGATCACGCAGCTTCGTTAATAACGGGAGGGAACCATGAATAATCCAGCCATCAGAGGAGCGCTTATCGCGGCGGTCATGGCGGCCTGTATGGCCAGCCCCGTTTTTGCGGCCGCGCCAAAAACCGAAAGCGTCATCACCCACGATAAAATCACGCTGGGCGACGTTTTCGACGGCGTGACGGAAAATACGGACTACTATCTGGCGCCGGCGCCGGCGGCGGGGAAAACCGTAACGCTGAACGCACATGACCTGACGCGCATTTCGGAAGCTTTTAATCTGGGCTGGGTTCCCGCCAGCGATCTTGACCATGCCGTGATCCGCCGGTCTTCAAGCGTCGTCGACCGCTTTGACATACAGGCCGCCGTGCAGCTGAAACTCGCGGAAAAAATGAAGGGCCAGAAATTTGATATGGAGATGGGCGACCGTTTCGCCAGCTTCCGCGTCCCCGAGGCTGCGGACAGGACGCTGAAGGTCGAGGATCTGACCTATGACGCCGTTAAAGGTATGTTCAGAGCTGTCGTCTCGCTTGCCGGCGCGCCGGAGATGAAAAAAGAAGTCAGCGGCCGACTTTACCAGATCAGCCAGCTGCCGGTGCTGAAAACGCCGCTGCGCCCCGGCGATATTATTGCCGCCGGCGACATTGATTATATCGACATCCACGCAACCGACATCACCGCCAGCATGGTGACGGAGGCCGCGCGGCTGGTTGGCCAGACGCCGCGCCACGGTATCGCAGCGCTGAGGCCGGTGACGGCGGGCGACCTGCAATTGCCGGTCATCATCAAAAAAGGCGATGTCGTGACGATGGTGCTTAAAAGCGGCGTGATCGACTTGACGGCGCGCGGCAGCGCGCTGGAGAGCGGATCGGCGGGCGACGCCATCCGCGTCATGAACACATCGTCAAAACAAATCGTCGAGGCTGTCGTGACAGGGGCGCAGACAGTGGACATCAAGTCGCCGTTGAACGCCTTATAACCGGGGAAGAGCAGGAGAATTTCTATGGAACAGATGAATACAACCAAAGTTTACAAGTCTGCGGCCTGCCTGACGGCGATGCTGCTGCTGACAGGTTGCGGCATGCAAGAGCGCCTCGCCGCAATCGGCCATCCGCCCGAGATGACCAGGATTGAAAACCCTTACGCCCAGCCCGGCTATAAACCGGTATCCCTGCCGATGCCACCGCAGGAAGCCGTGAACAGCCAGCCGAACTCCCTGTGGCAGGCGACCCGCCAGACGTTCTTCAAGGACCAGCGGGCGCACAAGGTCGGCGACATACTGACCGTCATGATCGATATTAACGACACGGCTGACCTGAAGAACAAGACCGAGCGCACGCGCGACGGCACGGAAACCGAAGGCCTGCCGAATTTCCTCGGCATTGCCGAATCCCAGCTGGGCAAAGTATTGCCGAATGCGGTTGATCCCGCCAAGCTTGTCGGCATGAATTCGACGTCGACATCGACCGGCGACGGCAAGATCGGGCGCAGCGAGGCGATCAAGCTGAAACTGGCCGCGATGGTCATGCAGCTGCTGCCGAACGGCAACTTCGTTATTCAGGGGCGGCAACAGGTGCGCGTCAATTTCGAGCTGCGTGATTTGCAATTGCAGGGCGTCATCCGTCCGGAAGACATTCTCAACAACAACTCGATCTCTTACGAGAAAATTGCCGAAGCCCGGATTACCTACGGCGGCAAAGGCAACGTCAGCGACATCCAGCAGCCGCGCTACGGGCAGCAGTTCTTCGACGCGGTATCGCCCTTCTAAAGAATCTCTCTCCCTATTAACCCTCCACCACCCAACCCACCTTGAAGGGGCCGGCTTAAAAACCGGCCCCTCTTTTTCTGTTTCCCCGCGCTATAACATAATGCCGTAATAACATTATAAAAAACGGTTGTTCTGAATAGGAATAAAACGACCTATATTGGTTAGAGATCATGATTGGAACGGTACAGACAATGGACAAGACAAAACCGGCCAGAGCAATTTTTGAGAACGACCAGTGGCTGTGGGAAAAATATTACCCGGCCGGACTGAGCTGGCATGCGCCGATTTTAAAAAAGCCGCTGTTCCATGTGTTCGATCAGGCGCTGGCGCGATACCCCGATAACGACCTCTGCGATTTTCAGGGCAAGGCGTTCAGCTACAAAAAAATCGGCCAGTATGTGAACTGGATTGCGGAAGGGCTACAGAAACGCGGCGTCAAAAAAGGGATAAAAGTGGGGCTCTTCCTGCCCAACACGCCTTATTCGATCATGTTTTTTTACGGCATCCTGAAAACCGGCGCCACGGTGGTCAACTACAACCCGCTGTATGCCGAACGCGAACTGGCGCACCAGATCGAAGACAGCGAGACCGACATCATGGTGACGCTGGACATCAGCTTCCTGACGGACAAGGTCGAGAAGATGTTCCACAGCACCCGTCTCAAAAAAATGATCATCTGCCCGATGACGGAAATCCTGCCGTTCCCGAAGAACCTGCTCTATCCGCTGGTGAAGGCCAAAGAGGTCGCGCATGTGGAGGCGGATCATCGCCATCTGCCGTTGCGCGATCTCGTCAATAATCAGGGCCAGCCGGAGCCGGTGATGATCGACGCCGCAAACGACATTGCGGTGCTGCAATACACCGGCGGCACGACCGGCGTGCCGAAGGGCGCGATGCTGACCCACGGCAACCTTTACGCCAACGTGCAGCAGACGGTTTACTGGGTCAAAAGCATCGAGCCCGGCAAGGATGTGATGATGGGCGTGCTGCCTTTTTTCCATGTATTCGCGATGACGGTGGTGATGAACTGCGCCGTCTGGGCGGGAATGAAGATCATTCTGCACCCGAAGTTCGTGCTGGACGATGTGCTGAAATCCGTCAAAAAACACCGCCCGACTTTTTTTCCGGCGGTGCCGGCGATTTTTAACGCCATTGCGACTTCGCCGCTGGTCAGGGGCATCGACTTCTCCTGCCTGAAGTTCTGCATGTCGGGCGGCGCGCCGCTGCCTGGGGAGGTGAAGCGGCTGTTCGAGGAGAAAACCGGCTGCCACAACATCGGCGAAGGCTACGGGCTGACGGAAACCTCGCCGGTGGTGGCGTTCAGCCCTTCCAACGGCAAGATCAAAAACGGATCGGTAGGCATGCCCATTCCCGGCACCATCGTGCAGATCATCGACCGCGACGACGGCGTTTCCGTTTTGCCTGCGGGAGAGAAGGGCGAGGTGTGCATTTCCGGCCCGCAGGTGATGAAGGGTTACTTCAACAATCCGGCGGAGACCGCCGAAGTATTCCGCCACGGCTACCTGCATACGGGCGATGTCGGCTATCTGGACGACGAAGGCTACCTGTTCCTCGTCGACCGCATCAAGGACATGATTATCATTCGCGGGTATAAGGTCTATCCGCGCCTGATCGAAGAGGCGATCTACAAGCACCCTTCCGTGGAGGAGTGCGTCGTCGCCGGCGTGCCGGATGCGGAGCGCGGCGAAACTGTCTGGGCGTGGGTCAAGCCGCTGGCGGGGCGCACCGTTACCGAAGAAGACCTGAAAAAGTTTCTGGAGGACAAGGTGTCCCCCATCGAGATGCCGCGCAAAATCATCCTCCGCGACAAGCCGCTGCCGCGCACGGATGTCGGCAAGCTGTCGAAGAAGGCTTTGCTGGCCGAGGAAGGCATTAAACAACCAGCCTGATTTAATCCGGCCAGCGGCGGTGGATCCACAGCCATTGTTCAGGATGCTCGCGAATCCAGCCTTCCAGCACGCGGTTGATTTCCGTCAGCATAACGCGCGTGTCACGTTCCCGGTCGCCGGAGAGTGGCACATCCAGCGCCGGATACACCGTCATTTTAAAGCGGCATCCCTTCAGACGTTCGATACGCACCGGATGCACCGGACAGGCGAAGCGCAGGGCGAAATGCGCCAGCGCGGGCGCGGTCATGGCGTCGCGCCCGAAAAAGGGGATGGGGACGCCTTCACTCAGCTTCTGGTCGATCAGGATGCCGAGCGCGCCGTTTTTTTTCAGCACCGCCAGCATCTCCCGCGCCCCGCCAGCGCCTTTGGCGATCAGGCCGGCAGCACCCGCGCCGCGGGCATGGCGCAGCAGGCCGTCCACGCCGGGATTGTTGGGGCGGCGGTAGACGGGATACATGTCGAGGCCGGTTTTTTTGGCGAAAACCGGCGGGATTTCCCAGTTGGCGAGATGTGCGGCCCAGAAGATGTGTGGCGTGTTGTTGTCGCGGGCCGCCTGCAGGTGTTCCTCGCCGTCGAAAGAAACATAGCGGTCGATGCGGGAGAGGTGCGCGTATTCCGATACGGTGCGCCCGAGGTTGTCCCACATGCCGGCCACGATTTCCTCCCGTTCCGCCGCGCTTTTTTCAGGGAAGGCCGCCGCAAGGTTTTTGCGCGCCGTTTCCGAAGAGGGCAGGTGCGGGCCGAGAAGGCGTCCCATCCAGC
>JAHFPI010000099.1:0-1398 GCA_023266795.1 Rhodospirillales bacterium | reverse complement strand
CCGATAGCAGAGGCGATATCCGGCGGCAGGACGCGGAAAAATCCATAAGCGGCATAGGCTAAAACGGTTTCCACCGCATAACGCAGGCGCCGCGCCATATCCATCAGAGCGTTCTTTTCTGCAATGCCTGCTCGATCAGCGGCACGATCTCGTCCGGATTTTGCCAGACGAGGTGAACGGCGAATTTCTGGATTTTCTGACGCAGGCTGAACGGCAGCCGCACATGGTCTTTGGCGGTGGTGATCAGCGCGACGTTCTGGGCTTCCGCCGCCGTGACGATTTCCTTCAGGTCTTCCTCGTCATAAGGGTAGTGGTCAGGAAATTCGGCCCAGCCTTCCACCAGCGCGCCGGCGGCTTCGAGCGTTTCCTTGAACTTCGTCGGGCGGCCGATGCCGGCGAAGGCGAACAGTTTCTTGCCTTTGACGTCCGGATTGTTTTCATCCGGCACCAGCGTGGCGAAAAGAACGGGGACAGTGGTATGCCGCCGGATGGCGTCGGCGGCGCCGGTGCGGTCTTCGCCGATGATCACGACGGCATCCGCGCGGCCGAGGCCGAAAGCCATCGGTTCGCGCAAGGGGCCCGCCGGCATGACCTGTTTATTGCCGAAGCCGACCATGCCGTCGATGACGACGAAAGAGAAATCCTTGTAAATCACCGCGTTCTGGAAGCCGTCATCCATCACGACGATACTGGCGCCGCTGTCGATGGCGCCCTGCGCGCCCAGCGGACGCTTGGCGGAAACCCACGTCGGCGCTTTTTCGACCAGCAGCAGCGCTTCGTCGCCGACGTCATAAGCTGTGTCGCGTCCGGGGCTGACCTGCAGCGGGCCGCCTTCCTTACCGCCGTAGCCACGGGTGAGGAGATGCGGATTATAGCCTTTTTCCTTGAGCAGGTCGGCCAGCGCCAGCACTACCGGCGTTTTTCCCGCGCCGCCCGCGACCAGATTGCCGACGCAGATGACCGGCTTCGCCATCGGCACCGGAAAATAAAGGTCGAATTTTTTGCGCACCAGCGCGCCGTAGACCCAGCTTACCGGCAGCAGGGCGATCTTGAGCAGGATTTCGGACGGCGTTTTCTGCCGGTACCAGAAGTGCGGCGTGGCGATCATGAGGCCACCGCCTTCCGTCCGGCCGGAATTTTTTCCATCAGCGGCGCCAGCTCGGCGACAATTTCATCGACGATGTGCGACTGCTGCTGCGTCCAGCTCCGCGCGTTGGCGCCCATCGCCGAAAAATATCCGGGATTTTGCAGCGCGGGGGCGATATTTTTCGCGAGCATGTCCTCGTTCGCCGAGCGCAGCACGGCGCGGCGGCTTTCGAAGTCATTGCAGATGGAAATAAAATTGAACATGTGGGGTCCGTAAAAGATCTGGCAGCCGAGTTGGGCGGGTTCGATGGG
>JAHFPI010000098.1 GCA_023266795.1 Rhodospirillales bacterium | reverse complement strand
CTGCAAAGACCGTGCCGCCGCCCTGAAGAATATGGCGGAGGCACTGGACGAGACGCATATCGCGGGGCCGAAATCGAATATCAATTTCCTGCGGACGCTGGTGAAGCATCCGGCGTTCAAGGCGGGCAAGGTCAATACGCATTTCATTCAGGAGCATCATCACGCCCTGCTGCCGGAAAAAACCGCGCCTGCGCCGGAAACGCTGGCGCTGGCGGCGCTGGGGATGCTCAAGCAGCGCGGGAAGACGGAATGCCCGCCCGACCCGTGGAACGATCTTTCCGTCTGGCGCATCGGCGGCAATGCCGTGGACAGTTTCACCTTCAGGGACGAGACGGGCGAATATGCCCTGACCGTCAGCCATCCGCAAATGACGGTGACGCTGGCGGACGGCAGGACTTTGCAGACCGCGTTTGAATCCTCTTCTTATGATATGGGGTTTGACGCCCGCATCAACGGCAAAGAATATGACGCCGTCGTTTACAGGCATGGCGCGCATCTGGTCGTGATGTATGCCGGGCATGACGAGGAGCTGCTGTATGCCGACCCGCTGCATTCGGAAGCGGACGAGGACAACGCCGTCGGCAAGCTGACCGCGCCGATGCCGGGCAAGGTGGTGGCGGTGCGCGTCGCGCTCGGCGCCAAAGTCATCAAGGGCCAGCCGCTGATCATCGTCGAGGCGATGAAAATGGAACACACCATCACCGCCCCCGCCGACGGCATCGTCGAAGCCATCAACGCCAACGTCGGCGATCAGGTCAGCGAAAAACACGAGCTGATTGCGTTGAAGTAGATGAAAAAGATACCAAAATTTGTTTGGACGATCATTGGAGTGTCGGCGCTTATGGTTGTCTCTTGGGCAGTGCTTCTGCCGCAATTCCCCTATTCGAAGAGCTGGTTTTACAGGACGATCATTCAGCCGGGTTTCAATGTAGATATCACCGTCAATCTTGAATTTGATGGCAAACCTTACACCCTTCACAGGATTTTGAGATGCAGGAAAGATCACTCTGATCCTAGAATTCCACGTATCTCCGATATTTTTAATCCGTTAAGTCAAGGGTGGAACGAAATTGACCCTGATTTTACAGCCTTTGGAATGAAGATGCCGACGGGAGAAGGGGTCATCATTAATGATCCGTTCCTTTGTGGCTCCTCATTCAAAAAACGCATTGGCTCTCAGCTTTTTAATTGGGAGTTTAATTTACCCACTGATTATGCTCCTCCCATTGCCATAGAGGATAATGCGGACGATCCTACAGAGATAACAGTCTATGCTTCACAGCAAGCGTATAAGTCGCCCAATGCACGGCTGGTCTTTAGGGGAATGTCCGTAGTTCCTGCACAAGGATGGGGAATTTTTCACTCTGATGGGCCTGACCAATTTGAATTTTTTGGTGAAGAAACTAGAAATCTCCCAAGATATAAATACACGGCTAGGAACAGAAGTATGTCGTGGCGGTCGTTTGCTTTTGCTGAATTCTCTAAGGCTGACTGGAGTCTGTTCAGAAGTCCCCTTCAAGGTTTGGAAAAGGACATGCAAAAGATGGAAAATGCTAAAGAGCCTGTTTGTTTGGAACCAAGGCTAGGCGGCGGTGCCGGGCATGCTGTAACTCTTGAAGGTATGGAAACTAATCCACAGCAGTCTATTGCAAATGAAGCTGTGTCCGAAAACATGGTTCCATACAGGTTAGAAAATGATGTATGGGTTCCGGACTTTGAGAGTAAGGGGCGTTTGCTTTTGTTCAACGCATTAAAGACAAAAGACAACCGTCGTTTCATGGAGAATCCGGTATATTATCCATACAGGTCAAATGATCCGTCCCACAAAATTTTTTCAAGAAAGATCAAGCTGGGGGAGAAAATTATAGACTTTGAGCTTAGGGCAGATGGTAATCCAAACAAGCCGCTCTCTGACTACGAGGATGTAGGCGGTTGTGTCTTATTTTTCCCTGAAACCGGAAAGATATATATGGGTGGGGGCGGCAGACCTGAAACCTATAAAATTTCAACCTTCAAGTAATGGGTGACGATCATGACCCCCCCCCCCCAATCAGTCCGTATCGTTGAAGTCGGCCCGCGGGATGGGTTGCAGAATGAAAAAGAAATCGTTTCGGTGGAAACGAAAGTCGCGTTTATCAACCTGCTGTCTGAAACGGGAATGAAGACCATCGAGGCGGGGGCGTTTGTTTCGCCTAAGTGGGTGCCGCAGATGGCGGATACGGACAAGGTCTATGCGGCGATCAGCAAAAAAACCGGCGTCAGTTATCCGGTGCTGGTTCCCAATGACAGGGGGATGGAAAGCGCGGTGGCGGCGGGGGTGAAGGAAATCGCCGTGTTCGCCGCCGCTTCCGAAACCTTCAGCCGGAAGAATATCAACTGCTCCATCGCCGAAAGTCTCGAGCGGTTCAAACCCGTCATGGCCGCAGCTAAAAAACACGGCATCAAAGTGCGCGGCTATGTTTCCTGCGTGCTCGGCTGCCCCTATGAAGGGGAGATAGCGCCGGCGGCGGTGGTGAAGGTCGCCAAAGCGCTCCATGACATGGGCTGCTACGAGATTTCACTGGGCGACACCATCGGCACCGGCACGCCGGAGAAAACGCGCGTCCTGCTGCAGGCCGTAAAAAAAGAAATTCCGCTCGCGGCGCTCGCCGTGCATTTCCATGACACCTACGGCCATGCGCTCGCCAATATCCGTGTCGCGCTGGAGGAGGGGATCGCGGTTGTGGATAGTTCGGTCAGCGGTCTCGGCGGCTGCCCCTATGCCAAGGGCGCTTCGGGCAACGTCGCCACCGAGGCGGTGCTGCACATGCTGGACGGCATGGGTATCGAAGCCGGCGTGGATGCCAAAAAACTGGCCGCAGCGGGAAAGTTCATTTCCGAAGCGTTGGGTCGGCGGTCATAATTTTTGACTCCCGCTCCCTCTCCTGCTCTTGCGGGAGAGGGTTGGGGAGAGGGTGTGCGGGCTCTATAAAGGCGCGCTTCCAGCGCGCGCACCCTCGCCCTGCCTCTCCCGCAAGAGCGGGAGAGGGGAGGAACTTATTAAATCCCACGCAGGTGATTCTCCCCTGAAAAGCGCGGTCTGACGCCATTTTTTTTGGTGTTGAGGGGGTATAAATTACCATAACCGCGTAACATTATATCTCTTTTAAAGAGATACGCTGAAATTAAACAGCTATTTTTTCCATGCGGGGGGTTGTTTTATGAAATAATTTATCTATTATGTAGTGCTATTCGCTTTAAAATTTTTAACACAGATGTTGACATTATGAAATTGATTTCGTAACGTAGCTTCGCAGTTAAGAAAAATAAAGGCACTTAAAACAGTTTGAAACAGAAGCGCGCGTTCTAAACAAAGGAGACCTAACAGATGATGTTCCAAGACAATGCAAACAACGCTCCCGACGATGCAGCAGACGAAACAACGGCAGGAAGCCGCGAGTCGAATCGCCAGCGCCGCACACGCAGCAAGGTCGTTGATTATGCGGATCTCAATCCTGCAGTAGCGGAAGACGCCGAAATCAAGGCGCTCATGGACCGGATCATGGACCCGATCGACCGCGCTCCCGAAAGTTTCGAAGCCATCATCACTTACGGCCACCCGCCGCTGAAAAAGCTCGGCGACATCGCCAACGACATGATGAAGGTTCAGGGAAAATTCAATGAACAGGTCAATATCATGTCCGCCGCCATGGAAAAGATGGAAGCAGGCATGGGCGGCATGAACCTGGAACAAATGAGCAAACAGGCCCGCGAAGCGATTATGCGCGGTCTGAAGACAGGCGGCAAAGGCGCCGTTGGCTTTGGCAAGACCCTGAAGGGCATCGGCGGCGCCATTATCGGCAAAACCGGCTCCAAAAAGTCGGAAGACGATCAGTTTATTGCTGATATGCAGGATGCCCTGCCCGAGATGCTGTTCGAAATGATCAGACTGGTCAAGGACATCGAAAATACTGATAAAGGCATTCAGGAAGTCATGAAAGAAGCTGACAAGCTGGGTCTGGCGCGCGTTGAAGCCACCCGCGAAATCGGCCTGTATCTCGGCGCTTCCAAAGAAGTGCTGCGCCGCTATAACGAGGAATACATCCCGAACGCGCAGAAAGATTTTGAAGAAAGCGGTGATCCTGAAGATCAAATGCTCTGGGAAGACATCGCCAAGCGCAAGGACGATTTCCTCGACCGTATCACCATTCTCGAAGGCTCGCGCGCTCAAAGCGTTCTCGCCGCACAACAGCTGCGCCAGATGGTCGAGACAATGGAAGACCAGCGCAAGAAGATCCAGGATATCATCTTCAACAGCCAGAACGAGTGGAAAGCCATGCTGGCAGCTGCCGGTATCGCCGGTTCCTCTCTGAAGGCCGCCCAGACACTGAAGAAAGCGGATGAGTTCGGCGACAAGATGTACGAATCGACCATGGAATGGGTTGAAACGGCGCATCAGATGACACTGAACGGCAAAGCACGCGGTTCCGTCGACCCTGCAAAGGTGATCGAAGGCCTGCAACGCATGCAGCTGATGCTCGAAAAAGAAAACGAAGCGCGTAAGACCCGCCTGCTGCAACTGGAAGCGACTGCGACCCAGCTGCGCGGCGCGACTGACAAGCTGATCGAAGCTGCCGAAAGCACCAACAAAGCAAGGTTGCTGGAAGCAAGCGAGCAGAAAGAGAAAAAGCTGGAAGGCGAAGAGCCCACGACACGGCGCTCCGCCCAGCCGAAACCTCCGGCTCCGAAGCCCTAAAAAGATCAAGCCGGTGCGCCTGCTTGTTGCAGGACACCGGCTTTTCTTTAACCGCGACGATGTTTTATGAATAGTAGATAAGGATGCGAGGGACTCATGGCTTGGGAAACAAAAAGTAGCAAGGACGATGCTGCCAGAAGGGCGGCAGAGGATAAACTGGCCGCAGCCCTGCCTCAAAAAGCTACCTATTTTGACGCCATCCGCACCAATGCCTACATGAACCAGAATATGTTCGCCAACTATGTCGAATTCTGGGTCGCCATGCAGGTAGACCAGAAGCAGGACAAATGGCGCGTCATGCACTATATGCTCTTCGACATGGACAAGCCGGACGGCCAGTTCAAGGCGGAGAACGTCAGCAAGGACGGCGACGTTTCTTTCCCGGAGGCGGTTTATCAGATTGCCAAGTTTGATGAAGCGACAGCCATGATACAGGCTTACGAAACGGTCGGGCTGACGCCGGAGAAATTCCCTGCGGACAAATATCCCGAGCTGAAAGTGCATTTCTTTGATGTCGAATATTACCGTCTGGCCGCCAATATCGAGGGGATCGCTTTTGACGACGCCGGCCATCCTTACCGCCGCGTCGAGGGCAAGGTTTTCTCCGATGCCACTTTTCAACGCTCCGAAGTCGCCAAATCCATTCTGGCGGTGGAGACTGCGCGTGACAATCCGAAAGTCATCGCAAAGATAGAAGGCGGCATCCTGTCGGATATTTACAATTCCGCTTCGTCGCGCAATGCCTCGCTGGATAACATCCTGAAAGTCGGCCAAACGCTGGCCTGCATGGACGCTTTTGCGGCACAGGTCGGGGCTTTCTATGCCAGCATCCAGTCGGTTATCGGCAAGGATGACAAATTCGCCTCCCTGCAGGGCCTGACCGCCGAGGAGAAAAAAGACCTCTATAAAAAAGCTTCGGTTTATTTGCCTGTCGAGGGGATTGAGGATGCGACGAGGATACTGCCGGAAATGCATTCCCAGCTGGATGAGGCCGCGCGCCTTGGCATACATGTCGAGCCGTTCAGGAAATTTGTCGCCGAATGCGAGCTGTATGCCGATCTGCTGAACGCCTCCCAGAATCTGAGGGTTCTGGAACGGGACCAGCTCAAAGTCGGCGGCGCAAATCCCAACCTGATTATCGCGATCAGGGAAGCCGTCGATGCCGCCCAGAAAAAATTTATCGGGCTGGGCGGGTCAATCGAGCAGGTCGACCGGTTGAAGGCGTGGGTCGCCAATCCCAAAAAGGATCCGGTGCCGCCATGGCTGCCGGGCTTCCTTGACCGTTATTACGATTCGCGCCGCAAGGTGATGAAAAAAGTGCAGGAAAGACAGGCGGGCGCTCGCGAGGTCAATACCATGCCCGCTAAAGTAAAACCGCCGATCGTAGAATAAAAATGTTCAGAAATCCCTTCAATAAATCAGCGCCGCCACCGGAAGAGCGGCGCATCCCGCTCTATGCCGAAGGCAAACCCTTTATCACCACGCAGGTCTTTATGGCGAGCGAGGCGACTGGCGTGAATAAGAACCACAGGTGGTATTACGGCGCCGTTTACCTTGATCTCGCTGAAAAGGGCGGGGTTAATCAATATTCAATCAATAGGTATTCTTATTCCCTCAAGGATGCGCAGCGTCTGGATACTTATACCATGGCTGCTGTAGAGAGCCTTGAAGAGGCGATTCGCACACTCGTGCAGCTTGAGAAAGAAGACCTTGATTTTTCCTTTTCCCGGGTCGTCCCCGGACTTGGGGGCAACTACCGCGACTTCGCCAGCCAGTGCGGGGCGTATTTCGACGACAAGGACAATTTTGTCTCCGTTAAAGGCGCTGCGCCGGTGACGGGGGAGGTTCTGCTGAGCCGGGACGAACTGGATAAAATGTACAAACCGGAGGATGCCCCTGCCGCCGCCGAAACAGACGGAACCGTCTTCTCCACCTGGGATGATTTTTACCGCGAGATCGTTAATAAAGTACCGCTATCGCCGAAGGCAACAGTGAGCGAAGTTACGTTCAAGGCGGCAACCGGTTTCCAGCGGGCAATGATGAA
>JAHFPI010000005.1 GCA_023266795.1 Rhodospirillales bacterium | reverse complement strand
GGGAACGCGCCGGCGCTCTATCCCCGGATGCTCTATTGGCTGGGTAAAAACAGCGGCCTGACCCTGATCGAGCGCCATCTGGGCGAGGGGGTCTACCTTTCCAACCTCTATACCGGCGTTACTATGGAATCGGCTGCCCGCCTCAGATTTTACAAATTCGAGGAAGAAAGCCCGGCAGCCTGCCATTTTTCTTTTACGGTTCTGCAACAGCAAAAAGACTCTGTTTTTGAAGGGTTTAGCTATGCGGCCGGGGGCAGCCTTGTCCGGCAGGAACAGCAAAGTTTGTTGATTGATTCTGGAATTTCAAGTAGGGTAGGCGGTATATATTTATTGAAAGATCAGCAGTGCCACGATTTCACGGTTTTGACTGACCATTTTGAACCGAACGGGACATCCGTCCAGTACTTTAAAGGAGTTATCGATGATCAGGCTCGTGCAGTTTTCCAAGGGAAAATACATGTACGTCGTGCTGCACAAAAAACAGATGGAAACCAGCTTAATCATGCGTTACTGCTATCCGAAAAAGCAGAAGCAAGCTTTAAGCCGGAGCTAGAAATCTACGCAGACGATGTGAAGTGCGCGCATGGCGCGACCTCCGGGAAACTAGATGAAACGGCGTTGTTTTACCTGCGGAGCCGGGGCATCCCCGCAGCAGAAGCGAAATCCCTGCTGATACAGTCATTTTTGAATGAAGCGCTGGAGCAGGTGAGTTTTGCGCCGGTGAAGGAAATTTATCAGGAGCGGATACAGTCATGGCTCGCGCATTGAACGCGGTAAAATCATCAGGCGACCTGAAGCAGGATTTTCCGGCGCTGCACCGGCCTGTGAACGGGCGGGCGGTGGCTTATCTCGACAGCGCCGCCAGCGCGCAGAAATCGCAATACGTCATCGATGCGATGAGCCGCGTGATGACGGAGCATTACGCCAACGTGCATCGCGGCGTTTATACCTTCAGTTCCGAAACCACCATTGCCTTCGAAAATGCCCGCCAGAAGGTGGCGCGGTTCCTGAATGCCAAAACCGACAAGGAAATCGTTTTCACGCGCAATACGACGGAGGCGATCAATCTGGTGGCGGCGTGTCTGGGGCAGTCGCTGAAAGCGGGTGACGAGATTATCCTGACCGAGCTGGAACATCACGCCAATATCGTGCCGTGGTATTTCCTCAAAGAGCAAAAAGGCGTTGTTCTTAAAATTGTTCCGCTCAAGCTGGACCGTTCGCTGGATATGGCGGCGTTTGAAAGGCTGCTTGGCCCGAAAACCAAACTGGTGGCCGTGACGCAGATGTCGAATGCGCTGGGCACGGTCGTGCCGGTTGCGGAGATTGCCGCCAAAGCCCATGCGGTCGGCGCAAAGGTGCTGGTCGACGGCAGTCAGGCGGTGGTGCATCTGGATGTCGATGTGCAGGGAATAGGCTGTGATTTCTATGCATTCACCGGCCATAAGCTCTATGGGCCGAGCGGCGTCGGCGTGCTTTATGGCCGTTATGATGTGCTGAACGCGCTCCCCCCCTATCAGGGTGGCGGCGAGATGATCGAACAGGTCACATTCGACAAGATCACGTTCAAGGAACCTCCTTATCGTTTCGAGGCGGGGACGCCGGCGATTGTGGAGGTGATCGGCCTCGGTGCGGCGATTGATTACCTGAACGGGATTGATAAAGCGGCGGTCCGCGCACATGAGCAGAAATTATTGCAGGAAGCCGAAAAACGCCTTGCGGCCATCGCGGGGGTGACGGTTTATTCCACCGCGCCGGAGCGGGCGGCTATCCTGTCGTTTATGATTGATAAGGTGCATCCGCACGATGTGGCGACGGTTTTTGACCAGCTGGGCATCGCTGTCAGGGCGGGGCATCACTGCGCCCAGCCGCTGATGAAGGCGCTGGGCGTCGCGGCGACGGTGCGCGCCTCGTTTGCGCTGTATAACACGATGGATGATGTCGAGCGTCTCGCCGAGGGCGTGCATAAAGTAAAGAAGTTGTTTCAATGATGCGGCAAGTGGCAGACGAAAGCATGATCCGTGACGCGGTCGGTGATGAAGAAACCGAAAAGATGCTGATTCCGCCCTACACCGAGGCCAGCACGGCGCATCCGCTGTGGCCGAAAGTGCAGGCGGCGCTGCGCGAGGTGTACGATCCGGAGATTCCGGTGAATATTTACGAGCTGGGGCTGATTTACAAGGTGGACATCGCGGCGGACACGAATGACATTTATGTGGAGATGACCCTAACCTCGCCCGGCTGCCCCGTGGCGGGAGAAATGCCCGGCATGATCGAGTGCGCCATCAAGACGGTGGAAGGCGTGGGACAGGTGATGGTGGAAATCGTCTGGGATCCGCCATGGGATCCTGACAAAATGGCCGAGACGGCGAAATTGCAACTGAATATGTTTTAACAAGTGAACAAGGAGAAATGAAAATGACACAACAACTTTTAACGGTAACCCAAAGCGCCGCAGAACAGATCAAATCCCTGATCGCCCAAGCTCCCGAAGGCCAGCCGGTCGTCGGCCTGCGCATCGGCGTCCAGTCGGGCGGCTGCTCCGGCATGAGCTACTTCATGGAATACGCGGCTGAACAGCTGCCGCTGGAGGAAGTGGTCGAGGACAAAGGCGTAAAAATCTTCGTCGACCCCAAAGCGATGCTGTATCTCATCGGCACCGAAATGGATTACAAGGACGGCGAGTTTGAGTCCGGCTTCACCTTCAAAAATCCGAATGAAACGGGGCGTTGCGGGTGTGGGAAGTCATTTAAGACGTCTTAAGGTCAAATTTCTGTGACCATAGAAGAAAATAGCTCAGAGAGGGGTGCAGACACTCTCTTTGAGTCTGATTTCCCGCGCAGTTATAAACTGAAAGGGTCATATCGGATACTTTCATATTTATGCGGATTGAGCTTCCTTGCGCCTGCTTACTCTTTTTTTAAATCAGGAAGCAGCTCTTTCTATGATGCTTTTGCTGGTTGTTTGTTCTTGGTTTTAGGCGTTTTGATGCTTATTAACCCCCTACTAATGAAGGTAACGCTGTTTTTTGATAGGATGGAGATACGCACAATTTTTTGGACAAAAATGATCTATCGCCACGATATTGAAAATATAAGTACATACATTTCTTCACGGATGATTGGAAAAGGATTAATAATGATTTTCCTGAAATCAAAACCAGATAAACCAATTTATATATCAAACGATATTGAGAAGGATGCTGTATTTAGGACATGGATGAGCCCGTTTACGGTCAGCTCGTCTAATCCTCTTTAAATGCCGGCACTTGTCGCGCCACATCATAACTAAACCCCATCCGCCTGATGGTCTCCATTTTTTCTGGAGGTTTTTTGGGGTCAGTGAGGGGCTTTTTGCGCAAGGGCGACGGTAGTTTCTACAGTGTCGTCCCTGCGAAAGCAGGGATCCAGTTGGCGTTTTGCGTTGTAGCAAAAAATAAAGGCCCGACTGGGCCCCTGCTTTCGCAGGGGTGACGAATAAAGTTGACAGGGATAGTCATAATCCGCTAACTTCCCCATCATGACGCACGCAGTAAAAATTTCGCGCGATTTATCGGAGGTTGGCCCACAGAAACCAGTGGGTTACGAGCTATTGCGGAATTTTGCGGACTATAGCCAGGCGGATATGGATGGCCTTGTGCGGAGGCTGGAGAAAAAGGGGCTGAAAGTCCTTATTCTTAAAGACGCCGAGTGCGTCATGCGCTCCGGTGCGCTTTATGCCTACCATGAGCGGGCGCTGTCGGCGCATCTCAAAAAGCGCGCCGCCGTTCTCGCTGCCGGCAACTGGCCGACCGAGCCGGAGGCGTTTGTTCGCAAGCTGGCGCTGGAGTGGACGCCCGAAAAGACGCCGTTGTTCGACACCATCGCGGATGCTTTTAACAATAAAGCCCATCCGGGACGCACGGATATAAAGGTTCCGGCGCAGGACGAGCATTATTCGCAGCAATACCTGAGTTGCCTGCGGGAGAAAGAAAAGCATCCCGGCAAAAACGGCCCCGCCTGCAAGCCGCCGTAAGTTTCCCATTGTCATTCCGGCGAAAGCCGGAATCTGGAACCTATTGAAGCAGATAGATTCCGGCTTTCGCCGGAATGACGGAGGAGGTTAATCTTCTTCTGTATTCGCCAAAGCCCGCCGCGCGACCTCATAGCTGAATCCCGCCCGACCCATCGCCGCCAGTTCTTTTTGCGCGTCCTGCGGCTTCTTGCGCCACGGGCCGAGTTTTTTGCGTTTGGCGTGGGCAAGGGCGGCGGTGATTTCGGGGTCGTCGTGTTCTTCATCGACAAGTTTCAGGGCGGCTTCGATTTGTGATTTGGACAGCCCCTTGGCCTGCAGCCGCGCGAGGATTGCCTGCTTCGAGTGCCCCTGCCGCCGCAGCGAGGTGACGCGGGCGCGGGCGAAGACAGTGTCATCCACCAGCCCGACCGACATATAACGCGCGACCAGCTCATCGACCAGCGGCGCGAAGTCTTCCGCATCGACCTGATGGAAGGCGCAGGAGCGTTTGACCTTGCGCATCAGCACGCGCTTCAGGTTTTCCGCCGACGTTGCATAACGTTGCAGGTAATACAGCGCGGCATTTTCCAAATATGTTTTGGAAATTTTTTTGGGGGATTTGCGCTCCGGTCTGGCGGGTTTTTTGTCCATATTTACAGGCATTATGCTACACTTTAGCGGCAATGGCTATTCGTATCAAAAAAGACGGCACAGAACAATCGGGGCTCGTTGATGACAACGTCGTCCAGCCTTTCCGTCTGGAAAAATCCGGTGTGCGCGGGCGGATGGTGCGTCTCGGGTCGGTGCTGGCGGATATTATGCAACAGCACGATTATCCGCCGCCCGTATCGGCGCTGCTGAGCGAGGTGCTGACGCTGTGCCTGCTGCTCAGCTCGATGCTGAAGTATGAGGGCGTCTTTTCTTTGCAGATCAAGGGCGACGGCGCGATCCGTACGCTGGTGGCCGATGTGACCAGCAAGGGGGAGGTGCGCGCCTATGCTGGGTTTGACGCCGCCGCCGTCAAAAAGCTGGCCAAGCGCAAGAAGGATATTGCGCATCATTATTACCACCTGCTCGGCAAGGGATACATGGCCTTTACGGTCGATCATGGCGGAACCGACCATCGCTATCAGGGGATCGTTGAACTGAAGGGGGAGTCGATCGTCGATGCCGCGCAACATTATTTCACGCAGTCGGAGCAGATCAAGACCTCTTTCAGGTTGGCCGTCCATCCGCAGGACCGGCACTGGCGCGCAGGCGGCATCATGATCCAGCAAATGCCCGATGAAGAGGCCGGAAAAACGGACATCGAGCCGGATATCGAGGACTGGACGCGCGCCGCCATGCTGCTGTCGACGTGCAGCGAGGGGGAGATTCTCTCGCCGGTGCTGCATTCGGCGGATGTCCTCTACCGGCTGTTCCATGAGGAGGGGGTGCGGATTTATTCGCCGACCCATATCCGCTTCAAATGCCGCTGTACCCGGGACCGTGTGATTGATATTCTACGGACGATTCCGCGCCCGGAGATCGAGGAGATTTGCGCGAAAGAGGGCAGGGTGATGATTAAATGCGAGTTCTGCAGCGAGGAATACGGTTTTTCCACGCCGGAGCTCGATGACGTATATCAGGAGAGAAAACCATGAGAATAACGGCTGTTTTTTTATGTTTATCGGTTGTGGCAATGCTGTCCGGCTGTGTTGAAGGGCCGACGACCACTCATCCGCCCGATATGACCTTTGCCAATTTCCGCCCCCTGGCGCTGGACGTGTCCAGGATTGAAGTGAAGAACAATTATAAGCCGCCGCTGCAAGACCCTAATGTTGAACACAAATTTCCGGTGCCGCCCTATGCTGCGACCGAGGACTTGCTGAAAAAACAGCTGCTGGCGGCAGGGCATGAGAATGTGCTGCATATCTTTATCGATGATGCCTCAGTCGTGCGGGAGGAACTGCCGGTCACCAGCGGATTCTGGGGGGTCGTTACGCGCGAGCCTTCTGAACGGCTGAATGCCAAAGTGTTGCTACGGTTTGAGATGGTCAGCCCACGGGCGCCCGACATTATCCTCGGCCATGCAGAAGTGATTGCCAAACGCAGCAAGACGCTGCTGGAGCAGACGTCCCCCGCCGAGAGGGATCAGGCCTACTTTCTTCTGACCGAAGACTTGATGGATGACTTGAATGACGGGTTGAGAAGCGTGGTCAAAAATACATTCGGGAAGAAGTACTAAATTGCCGCATTGGCGAGTCTTTTCAGTGGCTTCCGAGTCGTTGCTTATAAAGTGGGATATCCCGAGGCGCGTCCTTTAGGCTCCTGCAAAGTTCGATCATTAAAATATTGAAAAGAAACGATATTTTATGAGAGCGGAGACACTTTTAAAAAAGACTCGACTCTTATCCACAGAATCGGGAGACTCGGACTCAAGGAAAAGCACCGCCCATGAAATTCTGGTTACGGTGCCTCCCTTAATACTTCGCTTCGATGACACTGCCCTGCGTTTGACGACGCAGGGCTTTTTTTTTGTTAATGAGGAAATATATCCACAATTTATTCATCGTTCAATAAGGATTATTGGGATAAGCTCATAAAAATTTTTGGTGAAAAAGTAAAAAGAGGTTGACATGACATATATCCCACATCGCCGCCGGGAGGATAGTTTCTGGGGAAGTGTGCTGGTTTTTTTCAAGCGCTTTTTTATCATGACGGGCATTGCGGCGAGCTTCAGTTTCTTTTTGCTTGCCGTGCTGGTCGGCAGGGCTTTTCAGGAAGTGTCGCCGGCGCTGTCTGATAATATGGTTCTGACCTACACCTTCAAAACAGGATTGGCGGAGCTGGTCACCAGGCCTTCCCTCGGCCAGCCGCTGCTGCGCCCCGCCGCCACTTTCCATGAAATCATTGACGACCTGGCAATCGCCGCCAAAGACAAGCGCGTGAAAGGATTCGCCGCCCGGCTTCAGAATATTGATATGGCTCCGGCGCAAATTCAGGAACTGCGGGATGCGCTGGCCAAATTCCGCGCTGCGGGTAAATTCACCTATATATTTGCCGATGACTTCGGCGGCTCTGCTTCGGGCATGGGGGACTATTATCTGGCGTCGTCTTTCGGGCAGGTCTGGCTACAGCCGGTAGGGGCTGTCGCCATAAACGGCATTGTGGCCGAAGTGCCGTTTTTTAAAGAAATTCTGGATAAAATCGGCGTGGAAGCCGAGTTCAACCACAGGGGTAAGTATAAGTCCGCCCCGGAAAGCCTGACTGAAACAGGGATGAGCGCGCCGCACCGTGAAATGATGACCGAGCTGATTAACGACCTAGCCGACCAGACGGTCTCCGGCATTGCAGCGAACCGCGGAATGACGATGGATGCCGTGAAACGTCTTGTCAATGGCTCGCCCTATAACGATGATGAAGCTCTTAAACTGAAGCTGGTTGATAAAGTCGGCTATTACAATCAGATGCTGGACGAGGCTAAACTTAAAGCTGGGAACAAGGATACGCAGACGGTCACATTATCGGATTATTCCCTCCGTGCGAACATGCCTCATGTGAATATAAACAAGAGCAAATCCAAGATCGCGCTGATTTTTGGCGCGGGCGATATTATTCCATATGGCGGCGGGACCCATTCGGGGCTGAAAGGCGGCGATATGGCGGCCGATAAAATTGTGACGGCGTTTGAGGCGGTGCAGAAAGACGCCGATGTCGTGGCCGTCGTATTCCGCGTCGATAGCCCGGGCGGTTCGCCGGGGGCTGCGGAGTCCATCCGCCGCTCTGTTGTCGAGACTCAGCAAAAAGGCAAGCCCGTGATCGTTTCAATGGGCGGTTACGCCGCTTCGGGGGGATACTGGGTGGCCACCTCGGCTGATAAAA
Source organism: Rhodospirillales bacterium (assembly GCA_023266795.1). Lineage (GTDB taxonomy): Bacteria > Pseudomonadota > Alphaproteobacteria > Micavibrionales > UBA2020 > PALSA-926. Next base: position 15,891 of record JAHFPI010000005.1, on the reverse strand, counting down.
TCGTCGCCCAGCCCGCCACCATCACCGGCTCCATCGGCGTCTTCGGCGGCAAAATCGTGCTGGCGCAGCTGTGGGAAAAGCTGGGCATCCGCTGGGATAGCGTCGCGGCAGGGGATAATGCACGCATGTGGTCCTCTAACGTCGCCTTCACCGACAGCCAGAAGGCGCGGTTCGAATTCCTGCTGGATAGCATTTATGAATCCTTCATTGCCCGGGTAATGGAAGGCCGTAAAATGACGCGGGAACAAGTCCTTGCCGTGGCTGAGGGGCACGTCTGGACAGGACGTCAGGCCAAGGCACGGGGTTTGGTTGATGAGCTGGGCGGTATTGATAAAGCCATCGCGCTGGCCAAAGTGGCGGCCAAGCTGAAGCCGGATGAGGATATTCCGGTGGAGCGCTTCCCCGGACAAAAATCACCGCTGGAATTGCTCATCCAGCTTGCCACCAAGGATGCGTCCATTCCGGAACTGAATATCAGCGCAGCCGACGTATTGAAGGGGCTGGAGGCCGAGGCAAACAGCGGGATGGATATTCTGAAAGTTCAAAAAATCATGCTGCATTAGGGGTTTATACCCCCTTTACTTAATAAAAATGATTTGCTATAAATAACCCCATGATAAAAGCCATCTTTCTGGATATGGACGATACTCTCATCGTCAATACGGTTTTGTACGAGCAAGCCGCTGCCGTGCTGTCCGGCTATCTGCATCATTATGGCGTTTCGCTTTCGGATACCCATCAGGTCTTGAATAAAACGGATCATGACCTGTTCAAGACGCAGGGCTATTCCCGGAAACGCTATCCGGATGTTTTTGAAAGGGTTCTGAAACATTTTGTACCCGACGCGGATCAGAAAGCTGTCGGCACTGTCCGTCACTTTGCGGAAACGGTTTTTAACACTGTTGCAAAGGTAAAGCCGGGTACGGTTGAGGCGATAGATCTGCTGACCGAACACTTTCCGGTTTATATCGTGACGCAGGGGGATAAGGCTATTCAGGAAGCCCGCCTGTCCCATCTGCCTTTCAGGGATAAATTATCGGGAGCATTTGTCGTCGATAAAAAGGATGTGGCGGTTTTTTCCGGCACTGTCCGGAAATTGGGATTTCGCCCCAACGAAGCCGTGATGATCGGCGACAGCCTGAAGTCCGACATCATACCGTCTGTTGCAGCGGGACTGCACGCCATCTGGATCGAGGCGCATAACTGGTCGGTTGAGTCCAGCACTGAAGTCCCCTCCGAGAGAATGTATAAATTTTCATCACTGCTGGAAGCCGCCCGTTACCTGACCCATTACGAAGCGCCGATGGAACTGGCCGTGTTGCGGAGCCGTAAGGCGCATATCCTGACGGAAGCGGCTTAGGTCTTAATAAAAAATCAGGAATTATAATGCGGCTTGTCCTTGATAAAATGCGGCGTGTGCTGCTGCATTTGCGCCAGGATCAGGATGTTTTCCGCAGAGAGGGGCGGTTTGGGGCTGTGCGGGAATCCGCTGACGGATTCAATGGTGTCGTTCCAGATAATATCGCTGGGAAGGGGAAGGGGGAGTGCCTGCGCAACCGCAAGAGGCGGGAGGGCTGGTGCGGGCTGCGCAGGCACGGGTATGGCAGGACCGTTCTTGGTTCCGCCGGCATTAAACTTTTGGGCGAAGACGTCATAAATTTCGTTGAGCGTGCGGGGCTGTTTGGTGACGGGATCAAAGAACACGCCCTTGTTGGCGTGGGCTTCCTTCGGGAACAGGCGGGAGGCAACGGCGTCGCCGTTGTCGTCAAGGCTGTTGAGGAATTTCGTTGCGCCGCCGGCCCCCATGAAGTGCGCAAGGTATAGCTCGGTCTTGCCGACGGGCTTGTCTGTATTCTCTTCGAGGTATCTTTTGTTGCCGGCTGAAAATTCACCGGCCATCAGCGCGGCGATTTCAGGATTTTTGCGCAGGTTCAGGATGGTGTCTTTCGTCGCGCAGTTATCCACGCAGGGCTTGCCGTTTCTGATCTGGATCTGGTCGGCCAGCTTGCCGAGGCCGTACTTGGCTCCGTGCTCTTTTACCATATTTAACCAAGTGCTCTCGATAAACTGGAACAGGCCGGTTGCTGTGGAAGTCTTGGATTTGGCGGCGGGGTCGAAGCTGCTCTCGGTGGAAGCTTTTTCCATCAGGAAGGAAAAATCTGCCCCCGTCCTTGCGGCAGCGGCCTTGACGGCATTGACCACCTTTTGCGGCGCAATGCCATGATATTTATTGATAATTTGCTCTATCAACGTCGTCATAACCACTCTCCCACTTTTACCCTAGTCCCGTATTTCTGAGCCTTTTTGGCTTCTTATAAGGGATACGGTGCAAGGGGTGTGCCACGCCAGAAATCGGAAGCCAGAACTGTGAAATTAAAGTAAACTTCTCCTTACCTATAATTTCAGTCGCCAGGTTTTTGCCATGCCCTATACCCCGCCCCTCAAAGATATGAATTTCATCCTGCGGCATATTGCGGATATCGACGGGCTCGCCCGCCTGCCGGGCTATGAACATGCGACGGCGGATGTGGTCGAGGCGGTGCTGGAAGAGGCGGCAAAACTGGCTGCCGAGGTCTGGGCGCCGACGAACACTGCCGGCGACAGGCAGACGTCGACGATCAGCGGCAATGACGTCAAAACGCCGGACGGGTTTAAGAACGCCTATACAAAGTTTGCCGAAGGCGGCTGGAACGCGCTGGTCTGTCCCGAAGAATTTGGCGGACAGAATCTTCCCCGTGCGCTGGGCATGGCGGTGGGGGAGATGTGGCAGTCGGCGAATCTGGCGTTGGGTCTCTGCCCGCTGCTGTCGCAGGCCGCGATCGAGGCGATTGAAAAATACGGCACTGAAGACCAGAAACAAACCTACCTCGCCAAAATAATTTCCGGCGTCTGGACGGGAACGATGCAACTGACGGAGCCGCAGGCCGGCACAGACCTCGCCGCTATCCGCACGACCGCCCGCAAGAATGGAGATCATTACCTGATGAAGGGGCAGAAAATCTTCATCACCTACGGCGAGCATGATTTCACGCCCAATATCATCCACCTCGTGCTGGCGCATATCGACGGGTTGCCGGAGGGCAATGACGGCCTCGGCCTGTTCATCGTGCCGAAATTTCTGGTCAACAGGGACGGCTCCCTTGGCAAACGCAACGATGCGAAGGCGGTGTCGCTGGAGCACAAGCTCGGCATTCACGGCTCGCCCACCTGCGTCATGATGTATGGCGAGCAGGAAGGCGCGGTCGCCTATCTGATCGGCGGGGCGGGCGAGGGGCTGCGCTGCATGTTCACGATGATGAACAATGCGCGGATTGCCGTCGGCCTGCAGGGCGTGGCGCTGGCTGAACGGGCGTATCAGCAGGCGTTGTCCTACGCCCGTGAGCGTTTCCAGTGCACCAGACTCGGCGATAAATCCGGCAAACGGGTGGCGATCATCGAACATCCCGACGTGCGCCGCATGCTCCTGACAATGAAGGCGACGACGGAAGCTTCGCGGGCGCTGGCTTATTATGCGGGCGGCATGATCGACAGGATGCGGCGCGAAAAAGATCCGGCGCTGGCGCAGCTGGCGGCGGCGCGGGTGGATCTGCTGACGCCGCTGGTCAAGGCGTGGTCGACCGACCTGGCGGTGGAGACGGCCTCGACCGGCATTCAGGTTCACGGCGGCATGGGCTTTATCGAGGAAACCGGCGCGGCGCAGTATTACCGCGATGCGCGGATCCTGCCGATTTACGAAGGCACCAACGGCATCCAGTCGAATGACCTTGTGTTCCGCAAGGTGCTGCGCGACAACGGCGCGGAAGCCGGAAGGTTCATAGCGGAGATGCGCGGGTTCCTGAAAAACCTTTCGCAGAAACCGAGCGACGACCTTGATGTGATTGCGGGCGCGATGGATAAGGGGATAGCGGCTCTGGAAGAGACAACCAGCTGGATGCTGGCGAATGCCAAATCCAACAGCGAGGTGCTTGCTGCCGGCGCGGTGCCGTACCTGCGGCTGTTTTCAACGGTCGCCGGCGGTTATATGATGGCGCAAATGGCTCATGCCGCGCATCAGGCGCTGTTCAGCCCCGATGGCGATGCGTCCTATTACAACACCAAGCTTATCACCGCGCGGTTTTTCGCCGAAGCGCTGCTGCCGCAGGTTTATGGCCTGATGACGCCCGTCATGGGCGGGCACGGAACAGTGATGCAGATTTCTAACGACCAGTTTTAGGCATAAAAAGCCCCTGAAGTTTTTAGGGGGTACAAGCTATTAAAGGACGACAGTTACATCATGATTCCAGTTGGATATATGTTGAAAAAGGTTAGCCAAAAACCAGATTGGCTAAAAGCGAACGGTATTCTCGATATATATTCAGTGAGCGGATGTTGTTCGGAGGACTTTGCCGATTACACTAATTTCTGGAAGCATAATGGTTATTGGCTTTTTGATTCACCGGATGTTATCCGTGCGGTCGCTGAGAAGGAGCATATCGATATGTCGGGAACCCAATTCTTTTATTATGAGTCTTATGAGCGTCAATACAGCGAAAAAGATAAAACTTGGCATGATTTTCTGCCGGAAAAATCATTTGTTACCAATATTCAAGTGCCCGTGAAGAAAAAGATTGAAGGATACGACGTAGTTACTTTTCGCGGAAATCCCGGACATTCACCTCTTTCGTGCAATTCCTTGGCTGATGAAATACCCGTAAATCAACATTGTCTTCTAAAGTCTTTCGAAGATGCTCGGCAGTATCTGGAAGATGGTAAGTTTAACAATGCAGAACCCGGACCATTTCGGATATTTGCTGTTTATTCCCTACCAGATATCCTAGAGGAAGTTTCTAATACATAAGAAAACAGCCCCTACCAGTAAAGGCAGGGGCTGTTTTTATCTTTAAGAATTATAAAATCAGTGGTTGCAGCCGCCGGGGGGCATTTGCGGGCCGCCGCCGTGGTTTGGTTTCGGCGGGCAGATGTTTTGCGGTTTTACCGGCGGGTGGCCGTGGCCATGCCCGTGGGGGTGGTGACCATGATGATGGCCGTGCTTTTTATCGTCATTTCCGGTTTTTTTGCCGAATTCTTTTTTGCAGTCGCCTTTTTTACAGCAATCCTTGTGCATACTCATACTCCTTGATTACATTACAGTCCTTGTGGCGTTATCATACATAGCCTGCGTTTACCGCACCAGAGATTCGATGAGCAACAAAATTATGGGAACTTCATGCCAACGCTGCTAGAGCTTTATAATCAGAAACTGGAGGCGGGGACGCTTTCCCCTGACGCTGACCAGCAGGAGGCGGTGCAGGCTTTGGAAAAATTGCGGCAGGCGATGGCAGGGCCGCTGCGGTTTTTGAAAAAAGCGCCCAAGGGGTATTATTTTTACGGCGGCGTGGGGCGCGGCAAGTCGATGCTCATGGATATGTTTTTCGCCAGCGTGCCGCTGGAGAAAAAACGCCGTGTGCATTTCCATGCCTTCATGCTGGAGATACATGATTTTCTCCATGCGGAAAGGACCGCGCGTGAAAAAGGTGCGGCTGACAGGATCGATGGTGACTTGATCGCCTGCGTTGACAAAATCTCCGCCGATGCCCGTCTGCTGTGTTTCGATGAATTTCAGGTCAGGGATGTTGCGGATGCGATGATTTTGGGGCGTCTGTTCACGGCTTTATTCGCACGCGGGGTGACGGTCGTCATGACTTCCAATATTGCGCCGGACGACCTTTATGAGGGCGGGCTGCAGCGGGACCGTTTCCTGCCGTTCATCGCACTGCTGAAAAAGAAGCTGCATATTTTTCCGATTGCGGGCGATATCGATTACCGCCTGAACCGGCTGCGCGAAGGGCAGCTTTATTTCTGGCCGCACGATGCGGATGCGGAGCGGGAGATGGACAAGATTTTGCAGGGCATGGCCGACGGCAGGCCGGTCGGGCCGGCGGAGATTTCCGTCAAGGGACGGGTGATCCATATTCCGCATGCCGTGCGGGAGGTTGCGGCGTTCAGTTTCGCGGAGCTGTGCGAACAGCCTAAAAGCGCCCTCGATTATCTGGAGCTTGTCCGGCAGTTCCGCGTTTTTATCATTAAAAACGTGCCGAAACTGACCGACGCCCGCCGCGATGCCACAACCCGCTTCATTACCCTGATCGATACGTTGTATGATCATCGGGCGCGGCTGGTCATATCGGCCGCAGCAGCGCCGGACCAGTTGTATCGCGGCGATGAAAATGCGAAAGTCTTCGGCAGGACGACAAGCCGCCTGCTGGAAATGCAGTCGCGGGAATACAGGAGTAAATGACGATGTTCAGGTTTCTGAAGAAAGCGCTCGGGTTTGACAGGAAGCTGTATGAAAAGCAGAAAAATCTGCTGGTCGGCGGCACGCCCGCGCAGCGTCAGGAAATAGCCGACAATGCGGATACGCACCCCGAGGCACTTTATTTTCTGGCCAGGGATGCCGATCCCGGCGTGCGCCGCGCCGTGGCGCTGAACAAGGCGACACCCGTGCAGGCGAGCGCGCTGCTGGCGAATGACCGCAGCGTGGATGTGCGGATGGCGCTGGCGGCGCGGCTGGTGGAGCTGCTGCCGGGGCTGTCGGCAGACAAGCACAGCCAGCTTTATTCCTATGCGGTGCAGGCGCTGGGCGTTCTGGCGCAGGATGAAGTGCTGAAGATACGCAAGGCGTTGGCGACGGCGCTCAAGGATCATGCCAAAGCGCCGCCGAAAGTGGTCGGGCAGCTGGCCAAAGATGTGGAGCGCGAGGTGTCAGAGCCTATCCTGCGGTTTTGCGTTGCGCTGGCAGACGGGGATTTGCTGGAGATTCTGGCGGATCATCCGGCGCCGTGGGCGATTTCGGCGATTGCCGGGCGTCCCGCCGTGAGTGCCCGCGTATCGGATGCCGTTGTCGAGAGCAATGATGTCACGGCCAGCGGCGTGCTGATCCGCAATGCCGGCGCTATGTTTACAGATGAGCTGCTGCATAAAATTATCGATCGTGCCCGCGACTGTCCCGACTGGCATGAGGACATTGCCATGCGGAAAGAATTATCGCTGGATCTGGCGCGGAAGCTGTCCGGTTTCGTCAGCGAGGCGGTGCTGGGGGTGCTGGAGAAGCGGAAGGATTTTGATTCCGTGACGCGGAAGGAAATCGCCGATATCGTCAAGCGCCGGATCGAGTTCCGCCGCCCCGGCGGGATGCTTGAATCCTCCGAACACAAGATTGAACGCTATGTGGCGTCGGGGAAACTCACTCCCGGCGTTATTCTGGACGCCCTTGCGTGGCAGGATCATAAATTCGTTTTGCTGGCGCTGGCTCATTTAAGTAAAATGCACCCCATCGTGGTGGAGAAGATGCTGCACGCCGGTTCAGCCAAACCCATCGTTGCCCTTTGCTGGAAGGCCGGTCTGCCGATGCGGGTCGCTATGGAGTTGCAGCACAGCTATGCCCGTCTCCAGCCCAAGGATTTCATGAATGCCAAGGGCGGTACCGAATACCCGATGTCGCCGGAAGAAATTAAGTGGCAGCTGGAGTTTTACGGGATTGATTTGACTGTATAATTATGAAATTTACAGGGTGTAAAAACTCTCATTATTTCCCCTTCAAGTACCCCTGATTTGTGCTACTTTGAGCGGGGTTTTGGGCTTTAGAAATTATAAAAAATAAGGAAAAAACGCCATGTCACGCAAAAAAATCGCTCTTGTCGGTGCCGGCCAGATCGGCGGTACCTTAGCTCTGCTCGCCGGAATGAAGCAACTGGGCGATGTGGTGATGGTGGATATTGCCGAGGGTGTGCCGCAGGGCAAAGCGCTGGACATCGCCGAAGCGGCGCCGGTAGAGGGCTTTGACGCCCGCTTCACGGGCAGCAACGATTACGGCGCGATTGCCGGAGCGGATGTGGTGATCGTGACGGCGGGTATCCCGCGCAAACCGGGCATGAGCCGCGACGACCTGATCGGCATCAACACCGGCATCGTCAGGTCCGTTGGCGAGAACATCAAAAAACACGCGCCGAACGCTTTCGTCATCGTGATTACCAATCCGCTGGACGTGATGGTCGGCGTCATGCAGGAAGTGACGGGGTTCAAGCCGCACATGGTGGTCGGCATGGCGGGTGTGCTGGACGGCGCGCGTTTCCGCTATTTCCTCGCTGAAGAATTCAAGGTGTCGGTGGAAGATGTTTCCACGTTTGTGCTCGGCGGCCACGGCGATACGATGGTGCCGCTGGTGCGTTATTCGACCGTGGCGGGCATCCCGCTGCCTGATCTGGTGAAGATGGGCTGGACGACGCAGGAGAAGATCGACAAAATCGTCCAGCGCACGCGCGAGGGCGGCGCCGAGATCGTGGCGCTGCTGAAAACCGGTTCGGCTTTCTATGCGCCCGCTTCCAGCGCGATTGCGATGGCGGAAAGCTTCCTGCTCGATAAAAAACGCGTCCTGCCCTGCGCCGCGTGGCTGAACGGCGAATATGGCGTCAAGGGGCTTTATATCGGTGTGCCGGTGATTATCGGCGCCAAGGGCGTGGAGAAAATCATCGAGGTGCAGTTCACCGTCGATGAAAAAGCGATGTTCGACAAATCGGTCGCGGCGGTGAAAACGCTGTGCGACGTAGCAAAAAACCTGAAGGCGAGTGCCGCTTAAATGAACATCCATGAGTATCAGGCGAAAGAACTTTTAAAGGCGCGGGGCATTCCGGTGCTCAAGGGCGGCGTGGCCTACACGGCGGAAGAGGCGCTGGAGGTGGCAAAAACCCTTCCGGGCCCGGTTTATGTCGTGAAGGCGCAGATCCATGCCGGCGGTCGCGGCAAGGGCGGCGGCGTAAAGGTGGTGAAGTCCCTTGATGACGTGAAGGCGGCGGCGAAGAAAATGATCGGCATGCATCTGGTGACGCATCAGACGGGCCCGCAGGGGCAGGAGGTGCATCGCGTCTATATCGAAGAAGGCTGCGACATTGGCCGCGAACTTTATCTTGGCATGCTGATCGATCGCACGACATCGCGCGTGACCATCATGGCCTCGACGGAAGGCGGCATGGATATTGAAGAAGTCGCCGCCCACCATCCTGAAAAAATCATGAAGGTGGTGATTGATCCCGCCGTCGGTTTTCAGGCGTTTCAGGGGCGGCAGATCGCTTTCGCACTCGGTCTGGAAGGCAAGCAGGTCGGCAAGGCCGTGGAACTGGTCGGCAATATGTACAAGGCGTTTCTCGATCTGGACGCGTCGATTGTCGAGATCAATCCGCTGGTCGTGACAAAATCAGGCGACGTCCTGCCGCTAGATGCAAAAATGAATTTTGACGACAATGCGATGTTTCGCCAGAAAGAGGTTGAAGCCCTGCGCGACGTGGCGGAGGAAGACCCGGCGGAAAGGCGCGCCAAGGATAATGACCTTAACTACGTGAAACTCACCGGCAACATCGGCTGCATGGTGAACGGCGCCGGTCTGGCGATGGCGACGATGGATATTATCAAGCTCTATGGCGGCGATCCGGCGAACTTTCTCGATGTCGGCGGCGGCGCGACGAAGGAGCGCGTGGCGGAGGCTTTCCGCATCATCCTGTCCGATCCGAATGTCGAGGGAATCCTTGTCAATATTTTCGGCGGCATCATGCGCTGCGACGTGATCGCCGAAGGCGTGATTACGGCGGCGCGCGAGCTGGGGCTGACCATGCCGCTGGTGGTGCGGCTTGAGGGCACCAACGTCGATAAAGGCAAAAAAATTCTCAGGGAGTCGGGGCTGAACATCATCGCCGCCGACAATCTGGGCGATGCGGCGCATAAGGTTGTCAGCGCCGTCAAAGCGGAGGCCGCGTAACATGGCTATTCTCGTCAATAAAAATACCAAAGTGATTTGTCAGGGTTTTACCGGCGCGCAGGGGACTTTCCACTCCGAGCAGGCGGTGGCCTATGGCACGAAGATGGCCGGCGGCGTGACGCCCGGCAAGGGCGGCACCAAGCATCTTGATCTGCCCGTATTTAACACGGTACAGGACGCAGTGAAAGCCACTGGCGCGACGGCCAGCGTGATTTATGTACCGCCGCCTTTTGCGGCGGACGCTATTCTGGAAGCGGTGGATGCGGAGCTTGATCTGGTGATCTGCATTACCGAGGGCATTCCGGTGCTGGACATGGTGAAGGTGAAGCGCAAGCTGCAGAATTCTAAAACGCGCCTGATCGGGCCGAACTGCCCGGGTGTGATTACGCCCGGTGAATGCAAAATCGGCATCATGCCGGGGCATATCCACAAGCGCGGCAAGATCGGGATTGTTTCGCGCTCCGGCACGTTGACCTACGAAGCGGTGGCGCAGACGACCGCAAACGGCCTTGGCCAGACGACGTGCGTCGGTATCGGCGGTGATCCGGTGAACGGCACCAGCTTTATCGACGTGCTGAAACTGTTTCTCGACGATCCGGAGACCGAGGGTATCCTGATTATCGGCGAGATCGGCGGCAGCGGTGAAGAGGATGCGGCGGCGTTTATCAAAAGCTACAAGACGAAAAAGCCGGTTGCCGGATTTATTGCCGGCGTGACGGCGCCGCCGGGGCGGCGTATGGGTCATGCCGGAGCGATTATCGCCGGCGGCAAGGGCGCTGCAAAAGACAAAATCGCGGCGATGAAAGCGGCTGGTATCGTTGTGGCCGACAGCCCGGCGGGGCTTGGCGAGGCGATGCTCAAGGCTATGAAGTAACTATCGGCGCTTGAGCCGCTAGGTTTTAAAACGGTTTTCTATTTCCGTAATAAAAAATCATGTGAAAAACGCCCTTCTGGCAACGCAGGGGGTTGACAGAATGACGGTATTGCTTAAAGTATGGCATACCATAAAAACGCACGCGGCCAGCAAGGAGATTGCTCATGGAAATCGTCAAAAAGATTCAAGAAATGCAGCAGGAAATGATGCGCTGGCGGCAGAAGCTGCATACCCATCCTGAACTGGCGTTTGAAGAGCGGGAGACGATGCGTTACCTGCAGCGGCAGTTGCAGTCTTTCGGCGTTGACGAGATACACCCTCTGGCCAAAACCGGCGTGATCGGCGTGCTGCACGGCAAAAACGGGCCTGCTTCCGCTACGGGCGGAAAAACTATCATGCTGCATGCTGCGATGGATGCGCTGCCGATAAATGAAGAGAGCGGCGTTATTCATACTTCGGGCACTCCGGGAGTTCACCATGCCTGCGGCCATGACGGTCACATGGCCATGCTGCTCGGTGCGGCGAAATATCTGGCGCAAAGCAAGGATGATTTTGACGGCACGATTTTGTTCGTATTCCAGCCTGCCGAAGAGCATCTTGATGGCGCCCAGGAAATGCTCAACGAAGGGCTGCTCAAAAAATTCCCCTGCGACGAAATTTATGGCCTGCATAGCTATCCGTGGCTGCCGTTAGGTACAATGGCTTCGGAAACAGGCCAGATGCTGGCGGCTTCCGACGAGTTTCATGTCACGTTCAGCGGCACCGGCGGCCATATGCCGCATCCCGAGACGACGACAAACCTTGCCGGCGCGCTGGCGGAAGCCGTTTCTGCAATGAACGCGATGCTGCAGAAAGAAATTCCGGCGGGAGCACCCACCTCGATGGTTGTTTCCTCCATCCGGACGGACAGCGAAGCAGCTGATGTCATCTCAAGCACGGTTCATCTGAAGGGCTGCATCCGGGGCTACGATCAGGCGCTGCACGACAAGCTTAAGCAAAATCTGGAACAGATTGTTCAGGAAGCGGCGGATAAATATGGCGCCACTGTGACGGTTGAATTCAAAAACGAATACCTGTCACTGGTCAACAGCCCGGCGGAAACAAGCCTTGCGCTTGACGCCGCGCGGGAAGTTGTCGGCGATGAAAAAACTGAATCGTCCGTGCCCCGCACGCTGAATGTCACGGATTTCGCCCGTTTTCTGCTGGGAAAACCGGGGAATTTTATGGCGCTGGGTACCGGCAGGCCGGATGGCAAGGAGTCTCCGTCCCTGCACAGCGCCAAGTATGACTTTAACGATGCAGCCCTGCCGATTGGCGCCAGTTACTGGGTTAAATTGGTGGAGAAAGCGTTGCCGCCTGCGTCCAAACGTCCGGATGCGCCTCAGCCCTAACGCGCGAGCAGCACGGTGTAGAAGTGGTAACCGTTGCCGGGTGAGCCGCCTCCCGTACTTTGAAAGCAGCCTGTCGGGTAGGTTGTGAAGCCGCCGTCACCGAGGGCAAAACCGTCCGCAAAAGTGCCGGTGAACTTGGTGCCGTCGAAACTGCCGCCGGAATCCTGAAGCATGGGAGTTTTGTTTTCCAGCACTTTATTGATGGCGGCGCATACCGTGGCGTTGACGAAGGGTACAATCAGCAATAATTCCTCGTTTCCCAGCCCGTCGCTGGCGCAGGTGGCCAGGGGGCCGGTGCCGATATTATCGACGCAGACATTGCCGGAAAAGAGGTAGCTCACAGGAAAACCTGCGGCCGTCGCTGCCACAGTGTCAATTGCGGCTGCAGGAGGGGCTTCATAGTTCATGCCGCCGCCGGCCAGATCGAATATGTTGCATTTTTTATTGGCGGGCGCGCCGGCATTGGTATAGCCAGCGACGGTTGAATTTTCAAAGCTAATCTGAGAGGAAAGGCAGCCGCTTTGCAGCATAGCGCTCTGCACGGCGCCGTTAATTTTATCGGCGTAGGAGGTAATCGCCTGCGCCTGGAGAATCGCATCTTCCGTCGATATTTTACTGAAGCGGCTGCTTTTGGTGAAAGTAAAGACCAGCGCGACGAACAGGGCAATGCCGATCAGCACATAAAGCATGGCGTTGCCCGCTTCGCCGCTGTTTTGTCCGGAATGTCTTGATCTCATCAGCAAACCCCTCATCTCTTTATTATAAGCTACTTCACGCCTGTGACAACAGAATCGCTGATTATGTATAGTTATCAAGCGCCAAATCTTGGATTTCTTGCCAGAAATGAGGTATGACTGTAACCCTGCAAGCCGTGAACGAGGATGAATCTAATGATAGACCTGCAACTGGGCGCACAACCAAAAATCCCCGGCGCGGATTTCATCAAAGACACCGATGAACTGCGCTTTGAGCAGGATGTTCTTCAGGCCTCGATGACCAAGCCGGTGATTGTCGATTTTTGGGCGGTGGGCAGCGTTCTCTGCAAGCAGATGCTGTCGATCGTCGAGAAAGCGGTGAGCGATGCTGGCGGCGCCGTGCTGCTGGTCAAGGTCAATGTCGACAAGAATCCGGAACTGGCGCAGGCGCTGCGTATACAGTCGGTGCCGACCTTCTATGCCTTTTTTCAGGGCAGGCCCGTGGACGGATTTATGGGCGCCAAGACCGAAGCGGAACTGCGGGCTTTCGTCGACAAACTGAAAAAGCTGGCCGGGGCGCTGCCCGCCGAAGAGAGAGATGCGGCAGCGGTGGCCGAGCAGGTAAAAAAACTTATGGCAGAGGCAGACCAGTTTTTCCAGCAGGGCAGCTTTGATGAAGCGATGGCGCGTTACGGCGCAGCGCTCGATGCGGATGCCAACAGCATGGAAGCGCTGGGAGGCATCGGCTGGTGCCTGTTGTCTCAGGGGGACGCGGCAAGCGTGCGGGAGATGCTGGCGCAACTGGCGCCGGAACAGCTGAAATCCCCGCGCCTGCAGGGGCTACAGTTTATTTTATCGCTGGAGAAACGTGTAGGTGGACTGGAAGATATTTCCGTGCTCGCAGCGAAATTGCTTAAAAATCCGAAAGACCTCCAGTCACATTATGATCTGGCGCTGCAATATCTGGCGGTTGGCCAGTTGGAAAAAGGTATTGATACTCTCATCACGCTGATCCGTATTAACCGCGAGTGGCAGGAGCAGCAGGCGCGGAAGCTTTTGCTGGAGGTTTTCGAGGCTATGGGGCACGTTCATCCCCTGACGCTGTCGGGACGTCGCAAATTGTCGGCGGTGTTGTTTTCATGAGGGGGCCCTGAAAATGCCGAATACTTCGAAAAAAGCCGATCCGAAATTGCTGGAAATTCTGGTGTGCCCCGTGACCAAAGCTCCTCTGGCATACGACGAGGCGCGGCAGGAGCTGGTCAGCCGTCAGGCAGGGCTTGCTTTCCCTATCCGCGAGGGCATCCCGATCATGCTGATTGATGAGGCGCGGAAAATAGATTAGTTTTATCTTTAAATACAGAAGGAAAAGGCCATGGCTGACAAAGTTTGGATTTTTGATACGACGCTCCGGGACGGAGAACAATCCCCCGGTTATTCGATGAATCTGGACGAAAAGCTGCAAATGGCCGCGATGCTGGACGATATGGGCGTTGATATCATTGAGGCGGGCTTTCCGGCGGCCAGCAAGGGCGATTTTGAGTCCGTCTTCAAAGTTTCCCAACAGACTAAGAAGGCGACAGTGGCCGGCCTTTGCCGCGCCGTCCGCAAGGACATCGAAGCGGTTATCGAGGCGACTAAGCCTGCGAAGAAACGCCGGATTCACACGTTTATTTCCACCAGCCCGCTGCACATGAAGCACAAATTGCAAATGGAGCCTTCCCGTGTGCTGGAGATGATCGAAGACAGCGTGTCCTATGCGCGCAAGCACTGTGACGATGTGGAATGGAGTGCCGAGGATGCCACGCGTACCGAGCATGATTTCCTCTGCCGCGCGGTGGAAACCGCCATTCATGCGGGAGCCACGGTCGTGAACATCCCGGATACGGTAGGCTACACCATCCCCGATGAATATTTTGAGTTGATTAAAATGCTGACGCTGCGCGTACCGAATATCGATAAGGCGATTATTTCCACCCATTGCCACAATGATCTGGGGCTGGCGGTCGCCAATTCTCTGGCGGGCGTCGAGGCGGGGGCGCGGCAGGTCGAGTGCACGGTCAACGGCATCGGCGAGCGGGCGGGGAATGCGGCGATGGAAGAAGTCGTGATGACCTTCCGCACGCGCCACGACAAGCTGCCTTTTGTAACGGGCATCGACAGCAAAAAAATTACGGCGGCTTCGCGGCTGCTGTCAAAGATCACCGGTTTTTCGGTGCAGCCCAACAAGGCGATTGTCGGCGCCAACGCCTTCGCGCATGAAAGCGGCATCCATCAGGACGGGATGCTGAAACATGCGGGCACTTACGAGATCATGACGCCGGAATCCGTCGGGCGGGACAAAACGGATCTGGTGCTCGGCAAGCATTCTGGACGCAACGCGTTTCGCAGCAAGTTACTGCTGCTGAAAATCGACCTGAACGAGGAAGAGCTGAACGCCGCGTTCGCGCGTTTCAAGGATCTTGCCGACCGCAAAAAGAAAATTTCCGACGATGATCTGTTGTTGATCGTCAGCTCCAAAGGCGGTATGCCGTCGGAGCGTATCAGCTTTGTCTCTCTCGCCGTCCGTTCCGGCTCCGTCGGCCCGCAGGAAGCGGAGCTGGAAATCGCGCTCGACGGGCAGAAGAAAAAGGCCAAAGCTGCGGGTAAGGGGCCGGTGGACGCCTGCTTCAAGGCGATGAAGGTGCTGGTACCGCATGAAGATGCCACCCTCTTTAATTACGAACTCAAGGCACTGACGCAGGGTTCGGATGCCAAAGGGGAAGTGAATATCCAGCTCTCCGAAAAGGGGCAGATTTATCATGGTGACGGCGTCGATACCGATGTGATCGTGGCATCCTGTCGCGCGTATATCGATGCGCTGAACCGACTGCTGGCCGCGCATAGTGTTCGGGCGTAAGAAAAAAACGGTTATTGAGGCGCCGGCGGAAATCGCCGGGGTCAGGGTGCGGGCCAGCCAGAGGGCGCGGCGTATGGCGCTGCGGGTGGATGTAAAAGCCGGAGATGTGGTGCTGACATGGCCGCGCGGCACGTCCGAACGCAGCGCGCTCCGTTTTATCGAACAGAATCAGGGATGGATTGAACAGCGCCGCAAGAAACTGCTGCCGTCGCAGCCCTTCACGGATGGCGGGAAGATTTTTATCTATG
>JAHFPI010000004.1 GCA_023266795.1 Rhodospirillales bacterium | reverse complement strand
CATCAACATGAGCCCGACATCCACCGGCGCCGCCAAAGCGGTCGGCAAGGTGCTGCCGGAGCTGAAGGGCAAGCTGGACGGCACCGCCATCCGTGTGCCGACGCCGAACGTGTCGCTGGTCGATTTCAAGTTCACCGCCGCCCGCGCCACGACGGTCGAAGAGGTCAACAAAGCCATCATGGACGCCGCCAACGGCCCACTGAAGGGAATCCTCGGCTTCTACACCGAGCCGCTGGTGTCCAGCGACTTCAACCACGACCCGCGTTCGTCCATTTTCGCGATTAATGAAACCAAGGTCATTGACAGCACGCTGGTGCGTGTGATGAGCTGGTACGATAATGAATGGGGTTTTTCAAACCGCATGTCGGACACCGCCGTCGTCATGGCCAACACCAAGTAAGGAGAAAACAAGATGAGCGACAAGAGAATAAAGAACGGATTCAAGTGGCTTCTCGAAGGCGGCTACAACCTCGGCCACTCCATCACCAGCCAGTTCTCCGACTCCCGCTGGACGGGCGCGGTTGACGCGGGCCTCGGCGTCCTTCTGACGACGTTGGCGGCGGGGTCGGCTTTGGCCGTCGTAGGCAACCTCTCCATCGCGGCAGCCACCCTTGTTTCCGCGCCCATCACCGCCGCAACGGCTGTCGGCATGGCCGCCCTGTATGTTGCAATAAGCTGCGTCACCGGTGGGAACGCCGTTGGCTTTTTCAAGGCCGCTCAGGAAAAAGCCGGCCTGCCGGATCCGGCTCCAACCGCAAAGAAGATCAGCACGCGCGTATCATATGGAGTCCACTCCGTCGGCAATATTTTCAAAACGGGCGCAACAAAACTTTCCGCTCCCTTTAAAAATGCGGTGCACGGCAAAAAATCCGCCCCGAAAAAAGCCCATAAACCGGCACCGGGAAAAACTTTCAAGTTCTAGTCTTATATCTGCTGAGGAGAATCGTTATGCGGGTCACACAAAAAGTCAAAAAAATACTCTCCTGCTACGAGAGCGACAATCCCGGCACCAAAG
Organism: Rhodospirillales bacterium; assembly: GCA_023266795.1. Classification (GTDB taxonomy): domain Bacteria; phylum Pseudomonadota; class Alphaproteobacteria; order Micavibrionales; family UBA2020; genus PALSA-926. The sequence goes on along the minus strand of JAHFPI010000004.1, from coordinate 22,739 downwards.
CCAATCTCTGCCGCATCCTGATGCACGGCAAGCTGGGCGGCACCGGCAAAATGGTGATTCTCCCCGTCGACCAGGGCTTCGAGCACGGCCCGGCCCGCAGTTTCGAGGCCAATCCGGAAGGCTACGACCCCCATTATCACTACCAATTGGCGATCGACTCCGGCTGCAACGCCTATGCCGCGCCGCTGGGCGCGCTGGAGGCCGGCGCCGATACTTTCGCGGGCGCGATACCGCTGATCCTCAAGATCAACAGCTCCAACAGCCTGATCAGCGCCAAGGATCAGTCGATCACCGGCTCGATCGGCGATGCGCTGCGCCTCGGCTGTTCGGCCATTGGCTTCACGCTTTACCCCGGCTCCGACCATATGCTCGAACTGCAGGAAGAAATCACCCATCTGTCGGAAGAAGCCAAGTCCTACGGCATCGCCACGGTCATGTGGTCCTACGTTCGCGGACCAAAGATTTCCCCCGCCGGAGAAACGGCGATCGACATGATCGCTTACGGCGCGCATATGGCGGCGCTGCTCGGCGCGCATATCATCAAAGTGAAGCTGCCGACCGACCATCTGGAGCTGCCGGAAGCCAAAAAAGTCTACGAAGAAAAGAAAATCCCCATCAAGACGCAGGCGGAGCGCGTCCGGCACGTCGTGAAATCGTGCTTCAACGGGCGGCGGATGGTGGTCTTCTCCGGCGGCGGCACTAAGGGCGAAGACAGCGTTTATGAGGACGCCCGCGCCATTTTCGAAGGCGGCGGCAACGGCTCGATCATCGGCCGCAACAGCTTCCAGCGCCCGCGCGAGGAAGCCCTCGAAATGCTCGATAAAATCATGCAGATCTATCTCGGTAAGGACGTCTGATACTAGGCGCGCAACGAGCCGCCGGTCTGCTTCTGCACACTCTCGATGATTTTTGCCGAAAGCGCGGCGATTTCCTCGTCCGTCAGAGTCTTTTCGACCGGCTGCAAAATCACCGCCAGCGCCACTGATTTTTTGCCGGCGTCAACGCCCTTTCCTGTATAGACATCGAATATGTCCACATTGGCGATCATCGCCTTGTCCACGCCCTTGATCGCGCGCACCAGCTTATCGGCCTCAACTGCCTGATCGACGATAAACGCGAAGTCGCGCGAGACGGGCTGGAACGGCGATGGCTTCAGCAGTTCCTTGCGCGGCCCTTTGTTTTTCGGCGCGGGCAGGCTTTGCAGAAACACTTCAAAGCCGGCGCAGGTTTGCTGTCCGCCAAAAGCCGAAGAAAACGCTTTTGAGAATGATGGTAACAATTTTAATAACACTTCCGGATGGATTTCACCGAAATGCGCCAGCACCGTGGGGCCGAGACGGAATACGCCGGAGCGCCCGGGATGATACCAGTCCGGCGCATCGGCGCTGATCTGCAGGCTGGCGGGATTCACGCCGCAGGCCTCCAGCACCGCCTGGGCATCGGCTTTTGCATCGAGCGCGTCGGCGGCGCGGGCGGGATGCGACCAGTGGCGGCGCTCGCTGTTGCCGCTGCGCAGGCCGGCGGCTACCGTCAGCTGCCCGTTCTGCTCGGGGGATTTATAAACGCCGCCGACTTCAAACAAAGCCGCATCGGGATACCCGCGATCGGTATTTTTTCCGGCGGCCTCGATCAGGTTCGGCAGGATGGAGGGCCGCATCACCGCCAGATCCGCGCTGATCGGGTTGACCAGCGTCAGGGCTTTTTTGTTCTGGTGCAGCTGCGCGCCGAATAAATCGGATTTCGTATCATCCATGAACGACCAGGTGACCGTTTCATACAAACCGCATGCGGCCAGCGCGCGGCGTGACGCTACAATATTTTTTTGCAAGGGGTTTAACGCCGGACGTTTCTGTTCCGGCAGGCGCACCACGGGCTGCGCGGGAATATTGTCGTAACCGTCGATGCGCAGGATTTCCTCGACAATGTCGGCGGCCCCCTCGACATCATGACGCCAGCTTGGTGTTTTGACCGCCCAGCTGCCGCTGACCGTGAAGCCCAGCGCGGTTAAAATATCCCGCTGCTGCCTTTCGGGCAGGTTGCTGCCGCCGAGGAGTTTCAGGCGTTGCGGCGCGTATTGGATGCTGCGGGTGATGTCGGGCGCGGCGCCGGCGGTAAAAACCTCGCTGGCCTCGCCGCCACAAAGTTCGAGGATAAGCTGCGTGGCGATCTCCGCGCCGTCGGCCGCAAACCCCGGATCAATGCCGCGCTCGAAGCGGTAGCGCGCGTCGCTGTCGATTTGCAGCTTCTGGCCGGTTTTGGCAATCGACGCCGGAGCAAAATAGGCGCACTCCAGATAAACGTTGACGGTTTTATCGCTGACGGCGGTGGAAACGCCGCCGATGATGCCGCCCAGCCCCAGCACGCCGGAATCATCACAGATGGCGACCATGCCTTCGTCCAGCTCATAGGTTTTGTCATTGAGCGCCGCGAGTTTTTCACCCTTCTGCGCCAGACGCACATGAATGTTGCCTTTCAGCTTATCCGCATCAAAAACATGCAGCGGGCGGTTCAGGCCGAGGGTCAGATAATTCGTGATGTCCACCAGCGCGGAAATCGGCTTCTGGCCGACGGCTTTCAGCTTGTCCTGCAGCCATTTCGGGCTGGCGCCGTTTTTCACGCCCCTGATATATCTTCCGATAAACAGCGGACAGGCTTTTGTCTCTTTCAGAACAACACTAACCGGATTTTTAAATTTTCCAGTGACGGGGGCGGCTTTGAGCGGCTTTAGTTTGCCCAGCCCCGCCGCCGCCAGATCGCGCGCGATGCCGTAAACGCCGGCACAGTCGCCGCGATTGGGCGTGAGGTTGATTTCCAGCACCGGATCATTGATGCCCAGCGCGTCAGCGGCTGCCGAACCCGTAACGGCGGCATCCGGCAGTTCGATAATACCGTTATGCTCGGCGGAGAGCTGCAACTCGCGCTCCGAACACATCATGCCGTTTGATTCCTGCCCGCGAATCAGAGTTTTTTTGAGCGTCATCTCCGAACCCGGAATATAGCTGCCGGCGGGCGCGAAAACGCCCTTCATCCCCGCCCGCGCATTCGGCGCGCCGCAGACGACTTTCAGTTTTTCGCTGCCGGTATCGACGATCAGACAGCGCAGCTTGTCGGCGTCCGGATGCTTTTCCGCCGTCAGCACATGGCCGACAACAAAGCCTTTGAACTGCGCCGCACGGTCTTCAACACCTTCGACTTCAAGGCCGATGGCGGTCAGCTTCAGGGAAATTTCTTCCAGCGACGCCGTGGTGTCGAGATATTCTTTCAGCCAGGATAATGAAATCTTCATCTTACGCCTCTCCTGTCGGGCCGAAGCCGTAATGTTTCAGCCAGCGCAGATCGCTCTCGAAAAAGGTGCGGAGGTCGGGGATGCCGTATTTGAGCATGGCGATGCGCTCGATGCCCATGCCGAAGGCGAAGCCTTGGTATTCGTCGGGATTGATGCCGCAGTTTTTCAGCACCTGCGGATGCACCATGCCGCAGCCGAGAATTTCCAGCCAGTCGTTTCCGGCGCCGATTTTTAGTTCACCGCCGGCGCGGGAGCAGCCGATATCCATTTCCGCCGAAGGCTCGGTGAATGGGAAAAAGCTGGGACGAAAACGGGTCGGCAGTTCGTCCACTTCGAAAAAGCGCTTGCAGAACTCGATCAGACAGCCTTTGAGATGGCCCATGTGCGCGGTTTTGTCGATCAGCAGCCCTTCGAGCTGATGGAACATCGGCGTATGGGTCATATCGTAATCGGAGCGGTAGGTGCGCCCCGGGATGATGACGCGGATCGGCGGTTTCTGCGTCTGCATAACGTGCACCTGTACCGTGGACGTATGCGTGCGCAGCAGGCGCTTGGCCTGGTCTCCCGTCTGGCCCGCAACATCGGGCAGATAAAACGTGTCATGCATCTGCCGCGCCGGATGCCCGGGCGGAAAGTTCAGCGCCGTAAAGTTGTTGAAATCGTTTTCAATCTCCGGCCCCTCGGCGACGCTGAACCCCATGTCGGCGAAAATATCCGTCAGTTCGCCGATTGTCCGGCTGATCGGGTGGATCGTCCCCTGTGGACGCGGGCGCGGCGAAAGCGTCATGTCAATTTTTTCGGTTTTCAAGCGTTCTTCCAGCGCGGCTCTTTTGAGCAGCGCGGCGCGGGCTTCGATGGCGGCGCTGATCTCGTCCTTCAACTGGTTGAGCGCCTGTCCCATCTGCTTGCGCTGTTCGGGGTCGAGCCCGCCCAGCGTTTTCATCATATCGGTGACTTTGCCTTTTTTGCCCAGCGCCGTGACGCGCACCTCTTCCAGCGCGGGAATGTCGTTGGCGGCTTTGACGGTTTCCACCAGTTCTTTTTTCAGGGCTTCGAGGCTGCTCATGGTCATTTTCTTTCTCTTATGCTTCCGTGCCGGGAGCCAGCGTCACACGCAGGCCATCCATTTCTTCATTCAGTATAATCTGGCATGACAGGCGTGAATTGCCCTGCACCTCGAAGGCGCCGTCCAGCTGGTCTATTTCTTCCGAGGAGGCCGGAAAAAGCCGCCACAGCCATTCGTCGGCCACATAAACATGGCAGGTGGCGCAGCTGCAGGCGCCGCCGCATTCCGCCTTGATCGGGAGCCCGGAATCGCGGATGACCGACATCAGCCGCCAGCCTTCCACCCCCTCCAGCGTATGCTCCACGCCCGACTGCTCCATCACATAGATTTTCATGCCAGCACCCCGTCGCGTCCGGAACCCAGAATTTGTTTCAGGGCGCTCGCCGCCGCCGCATTCAGCAGCGCCGCTATAAACAAAGAAAAAGGCGCGCTGGCGGTGACGAGTGTGATTTGCTGCGTTACAGTCAGGGTTAGCGTCCCGGGGAGCGCCCCTGTAGACGGCGGCAGAAGAACCTCCATAAAAATCTGGAACAGGAAGGCAAGTGGAAAAAGGCAGACGATTCCCATGGCGATCAGCCGCAACGAAAACATCATGCCCCATGTCTGCTGCAGCACCGGACGGATAGGATGATGCACGGCAGCAAGGATCGGGGCGAGGCCGAAGCGCACGCCCCAGAAAATCCCGCCGATGATAACTATGATGCCCAGCGTCGCCGGCCAGTTTGCGCCGCCCGTCTGGTCTGCACCGCCGCCCAGCGCCAGCAACAAAACAAGCGCGGCCATCATGCTCATATTGAAAAGCACGGACATCATGATGGAAACTTTCATGCACTGCAGCCGATCACCAAGATAGGCGCGGTCCTGCGGCAGCCGGTCGAGCCGCTCGCCCAGCAAAAGCAGGCGTATCTCCAGAAACGTAAACCACGCAAAAAGCACCGTCGACGGCAATCCCCACAGGTAGCCTTCGATCTGGGAGGCCTCGGGCCGCTGAAACTGGATGAACAGCGCGGTGACGATCTGCATACCCATCGGCAACAGTCCGGCCTTGAGGAGATAGAGCCACTCCCTCCCCACAAACGCATAGGCTTCCTTGACTGCCCCGAAAATACTGAACCGGTTGTTATTCATGCGTTTATTTTGACGGCTTTAATCCCTTACGCCAAGTTTTTCCTGCAGGCTGGTGCTGGAAGTTGTGTATTCAAAGCGCCATTTCCGCTCCGGATGGACATAACGGAAGGCTTTTTGCGCCATCAGCGCCGCTTCATGGAATCCGGAAAGTATAAGTTTCAGCTTGCCGGGATACCAGTTGATGTCGCCGACGGCGAAAATGCCGGAGATATTGGTTTCGAAGTTCTCGGTATTGACGGGAATAAGGCCGTTCTTCATGTCGATGCCGAAGCCCGCCACCGGCCCCGGCTTCATGGTCAGGCCGTAAAACGCCAGCAGCGTATTGCAGGCCACTTCGGCGGTGGAAAGGATGACCGCCTCAATCTGCCCGTCCGCGCCTCTCAGATCAGTCAGATTGCCGATGACGAGCTTAATTTTACCGGCCTCGACCAGCTGGCGCATCTGGGCAACACTATGCGGCGCGGCACGGAATTCGTCGCGGCGGTGAAGGAGGGTCAGCGATCTGGCGATAGGGTGCAGGGATATCGCCCAGTCAAGCGCGCTGTCCCCGCCACCGGCGATAACAAGGTGTTTATCCTTGAACGCTTCTTTTTTACGCACCGCATAAAAGACCGATTTTTCCTCGTAATCGCCGATGCTTTTAATGGGCGGTTTTTTGGGGGTGAAGCTGCCGCCGCCGGAGGCAATAACAACTATTTTCGCCTCGATAACTGTTCCGGCATCCGTAGTAACGCGCCAGCCGCTAGTTGTTTTTTCGAGGCTGCTCGCCATCTGGCCGAAGTGAAAAACAGGGTTGAAGGGTTTAATCTGGGTCATCAGCTGTTCCGTCAGCTGTTGGCCTGATATGACCGGCAGCGCCGGAATATCGTAGATCGGTTTTTCCGGGTACAGCTCCGTGCACTGGCCGCCTGGACGGTCAAGAATATCAACGAGATGCGCTTTGATATCCAGCAGGCCAAGCTCGAATACGGCGAACAGCCCCACGGGGCCGGCGCCAATGATTATGGCATCTGTTGTGTGGGTTTGATTTGACATGGGGGGAAATTATGGCATTATGCCTGATAAATCAAGATCATAATTTTAACAAAAAAGTGAGCAAATCATGATGCCCCGCAAAGAAGAACAGGTTTACGTCATCGTCGCCAGCGATATTTTCACCGTTTCATGGGACAACGCCATTAAGAAAACTTTTGAACTCGAAAGGGACATCGCCATCCTCGCCAAAAGGTCCGGCGCCATCGTTCACTTTCACCAGTATAAAAACCCCGCCGTGGGAACACCGCCCGCCGTACTGCTGGAATGCTCCGCAGAATTTCTGGAGAAGGTAAAGCGGCTGCCGTCGTTTGCGTCCGTCTACCCGCTTAACACCGGCGCTAAAATGGTTGAAACCGTCCGCCGCAGCGACCTGCCGCAAATTGAGCCGCCGCAATCGCAGAACCACCCGAAACCCTAAGGATCGGCGCATGAAAAAACCGGAAGAAGCTTTATATAAAAAACTGGAAAGCCACTTTAATAACGCCGCCGCCAAGTACCCGCGCTGGGCCAGCGTTTTCGAAGAACAACTGCTTTACTATAAAAACTTTCTGGCGGGAACGGCGCCGAAAAACATTCCGGACAGTATAATGGATGTCAGCCCCGCTTCGGCGCGTCCGCCTGAAATGATCGAAGTGCTGAGAGACGCCTACAAAATCTACAAGAGCGGCAAAAGCCAAAAGCCTTAAACGCGCCCCAACCTTAAACTCTCATCGGCATCAGCACGTACAGCGACGAATTGTCGCTGACATCCTGAATGATGGTCGGCGACGCCGGATCCGACAGGGAGATGCGGCAACCCTCGCCCTCGATCTGCTTGGCCACATCCATCAGGTAAGCGGAATTAAAACCGATTTCCATGGGGCCGGCATTAAAGCGGATTTCAATTTCCTCAGACGCGCTGCCGCTGTCGGGGGAGTTCGCCGAGAGCGTCATCGTCTTGCCGCCCAGCGTCAGCTTCACCGCGCGCGATTTTTCGCTGGAGATGGTCGAAACACGGTCAACCGCGCTGGCGAACAGCGCCGGATTCACTTCCAGCACCTTGTCGTTATTTTTCGGGATGACGCGGTCGTAGTCGGGGAACGTGCCGTCGATCAGCTTGGTCGTCAGCGTGATATGGTCGAAGGAGAATTTCAGCTTGTTGTCGGAAAGGCCGATTTCAATGGTGTCGCCCGCCTCGTCGATCAGCTTGCGGATTTCATTGATCGCCTTGCGCGGGATAATCACGCCCGGCATATCCTTGGCCCCTTCCGGCAAGGGCATTTCGAAGCGCGCCAGACGGTGTCCGTCGGTTGCAACGGCGCGCAGGACGGCGACGCCCTCGCTCTCCGCCGCATGCAGATAAATGCCGTTCAGGTAGTAACGGGTTTCCTCGTTGGAAATCGCAAAGCGCGTGCGGTCCACCAGCATGCGCAGGTCCGCCGCCGGAATGGAAAAGCTGTAGGAAAACTTTTCGGACGAGCCCATTTTCGGGAAGTCTTCCATCGACAGGCAGCCGAGACGGAACGTGGATTTGCCGGATTTTACCTGCAGGGTCGTATCGCCCGCCGCGCTGGAGAATTCGACGCTGGCGCCCTCGCCCAGTTTGCGCACGATGTCATACAGCGTGTGCGCAGGCACGGTCGTGGAGCCTATCGCAGAGGCCTTGGCCGCCACGGATTCAACGATCTCGAGGTCCATATCGGTGGTGGTCAGCGCCAGCGCGTCTTTTTCCGCGCGCAGCATGACGTTGGCCAGAATTGGAATGGTGTTCCGCCGTTCGACCACGCTATGCACGTGATTAAGAGCGCGCAGAAGGTCCGCACGATCAATGGTGAATTTCATGGCCATTCCTCCCGGTAAAAGGCGATTCAGTGCAATAGCGAGAATGGCAGGATTATATCAATTGCGGGCGGAAAACCCAAGCGTTAAAGCGCCTTTTATGGCGGCGGATCAACAATGACATTTAGTCATTGTTGATTATGTCTATTTTTTGAAGGGTTTGATTTTCCGGTCACGGAAAATTTCCTGCCCCTCTAAAACAGGCTGCAGCGCCTGCAGAAAAATATCCGCCCAGCGGACGGCTTTTTCCCTGGTGTCCACCAGATCCTGCCGAAACTCGACAAAAACGTACGGCAGATTGCGCTCTTCGGCATGGCGGCAGATGGTCGAGCCGGCGAATCTTTCATCAAGCAGCGAATAAGGCTCGTTTTCCCCCACCAGCAGGTCGGGATGGTTCCTGCGGAGCGCCCTGACCACCTGCTTGGCGATTTTTTCCTCTTTATTCCACAAAAGAGAGATGTGCCACGGGCGGCGGACACCGTCCATTTCAGGGGTAAAGCTGTGCACGGCGACCAGTACCGGCGTCCGGCCCTTTTTTACAAAACCCTCCACCAGCTTGCCGATGCGGTTCTGGTAGGGCCGGTGAACTTCCTTCAGCCGCAGTTCTTTGGCTTCCTTGGAAAGGGCGGCGTTGGCGGGAATTTTGATACGATCGCTCACCTCCGCCATGCATTCATGGTAATCGGGGGCGCGGTTCATGTCCGCCACCAGCCGTGAATAGACGGCCAGCACCGCCGGCATATCCAGCGCCTTGCTCATGTGCCGGCTGATGTCCTCGGCGCCAATGTCCCAGGCGATATGCTTTTTCAGGGTGGCTTTTTCGAGACCCATGTCTTTCAGCGCGCGCGGCACGCGGTTGCCGGCGTGGTCGCAGATGATCAGCCCCAGGCCCCGCCCCTGCGGATTTTCCACCCGCACCGGCTTCGGCTCATCGGGAGCGAGCACCGCCGACAGGCGTTGTTTTTTCTGCGGCGGGATTTTCCTAGGCGTTTTTTTCGGCGTTTTTTTCTTCATAGCCTCACTTAAGCCATATCCAGACCGCGCCGGGTGAATTTTACATCGCGGTGCACATGCGCCGACATCAGAAGCCCGAACCCGAACAGCACGGAAAGCATCGCCGTGCCGCCGTATGAAATCATCGGCAAGGGAACTCCTACCACGGGGAGCAGGCCCATGACCATACCCATATTGATAAAGACATAGACAAAAAAGTTAACCACCACGCCCATCGAGAGAAGCCGGGCGAACTGGTTCTGGCAGCTCAGGGCGATAAAATAACCATAAATGATAATGGCGGCAAACAGCGCCATCAGCGACAACCCGCCGGCCAGCCCCCATTCCTCCGTAAACAGGGTGAAAATGAAATCCGTCTGCTTTTCCGGCAGGAAATTGAGGTGGCTCTGGCTGCCCTGCAAAAACCCCTTGCCGAAGATGCCGCCGGAACCGAGCGCAATTTTTGACTGCGTAATGTGGTATCCGGCGCCCAGCGGGTCGCTTTCCGGATCGAAGAAAGTCAGCACCCGCTTCTTCTGGTAGTCGTGGAGAAAATGCCACGCGACAGGCAGCAGCGCAATCCCTCCCGCAATCACCACACCGAACATCCAGTACCTGACGCCAGCCAGAAAGAACATCGCGCCGGCCACCATCAGAATCGTCATCGCGGTGCCCAGATCCGGCTGGATCATGACAAATATCGTCGGCAGTCCCACCAGCGCCAGCGGGGTCAGCAGGAAGACGGGGTTCCGCACATCTTCCGCCGTCGTGCCGTGAAAAAATCTTGCCAAAGCAAGCACCGTGGTTATTTTTACAACTTCCGACGGCTGCAATTGCAAGAAACCCAGATTGATCCAGCGTTGCGCGCCCATGCCGATGTGCCCCCGGATATCGACATAAATAAGCAGCAGCACCCCGAGGGCATAAGCCGGATAAGCCAGCTTCAGCCAGACGCGGATATCAACCAGCGCCGCAATGACCAAACCGCACAGGCCGAACCCGCACCGCACCGCCTGTTTTCCCGCCCACGGGCTGACGCTGCCGCCAGCCGCAGAATAAAGCGAGACAAACCCCACGGTCGCTATCAACACCAGCAGCAGCAAAAACGGCCAGCTGATGAGCCTGATTTTTTCGGCCAGCGTCAGATGATCCTGCCCGATGCCCCTGCCCGTGGTCATGGTTTCTTTTCTCCTGCCGGTTTTGCCGTTTCCGCCGCGTCTACGGTGCGTATCCTGCGCGGATCGCGCTTTTGCGCCGCCAGCAGAATATCCCGCGCAATCGGCGCCGCCGCCATAGCCCCGCCCACGCCGTGCTCGACAATAACCGCCGCCGCATAAGCGGGATTCTCGACGGGGCCATAGCCAACAAACAGCGCGTGGTGGCGGAATTTCCACGGCAGGCTTTCATTTTTAATTCCCGCTTCGCGCTGCGCCAGCGTAATCCGCCGCACCTGCGCCGTTCCGGTCTTGCCGCCCATCGAATAAGGCTCCTGTGTGATGCACGAGCCGTGGCCGGTGCCGCGCGGGTCGTTGACCACGGCGTTCATGCCTTTTTGTATGAGATCAAGATAGGGTTTGCGGAAACCAAGCGCCGGCCATTCGGGGATTTTGCTTCCCTCTTCCTCGACCGAACGCACCAGCAGCGGCTTGACGGCCTTGCCGCCGTTCACCAGCCGCGCCGTCATCGTGGCAAGTTGCAGGGGCGTCGCCAGCATGTATCCCTGCCCGATGGCCGCGACAATCGTTTCCCCCTGCTGCCACTTTTGCTTATACCGTTTTTGTTTCCAGTCGCGGTCCGGCACCAGCCCCGCGCCTTCGCCCGGCACATCGAAATCCAGCTTGTCGCCAAGACCCATGCGGTGCGCCATTTTAGAAATCGCGTCAATGCCGGAGCGTTTTCCGGTTTCATAAAAAAAGGTATCGCAGGACTCGCGCAGCGCTGTCACAATATCAACTGTTCCGTGACCGCCGCTTTTCCAGCAGTGGAACTTGTTATCGCCAAGCATGTAATATCCCGGGCAATTCACATGGGTTGACGCGTTGATCGCGCCGCTTTCCAGCCCCGCCATCGCCGTCACCATCTTGAATGTCGAGCCGGGCGGATATTGCCCGGCGACGGCCTTATTGGTCAGCGGGTTGGTGGGGTCCGCCAGCAGCCCTTCCCACAAATCCGCCGGAATGCCGCTAGAGAACACGTTCGGGTTGAAGCTCGGATGTGAGCACAGCGCATAAACCTCGCCGGTATGGACATCCATCACCACGGCAGCGGCGCTCGCCTGACGGGCAATATATTCCTGGCACTGCATCTGCAAATCCGAATCAAGCGTCAGCGTCAGGCGGTGCCCCTTCCGGCCTTCCGTATGCGTCAGCTCGCGGATCTCGCGGCCCACGACATTCACCTCCGCCTGAATCTGCCCGGCCTCGCCGCGCAGGGTTTCTTCGTATTTCTTTTCCACGCCGGTCTTGCCGATGCGGTATCCGGGAATGCTCATGACCGGATCGTCCGTCAGCTCCGCTTTGCTGACCCGCCCGACATACCCGATGATATGCGCGGTCGCCGCCCCCAGCGGGTAGGAGCGCATCTGCCCTTCGGCCATCGACACGCCGGCGAGATCGGGAAGGTTGATCTCCACCTTCGCCATATCGTCCCAGCTCAGGTTCTCCTTAACAAGAACCGGCGAGAACGGGCGATGCTGGTCGATCTCCACCATAATTTCTTCTTTTTCGTCCTCGCTAATCGGAATAAGTCTGGCAAGGCGCGCGAGCGTGTCTTCCACGTCATCCGCCTGCTCCGGCACCAGCAGGGCGCGGAAGTCCTGCCGGTTGACGGCCAGCGGTGCGCCAAAGCGGTCCATGATCTCCCCGCGCTGGGCGGGCAGCAATCGTAAACTGATACGGTTTTTGTCCGACAGCGTCTGGAACTTTTTCTGCTCAAAAATCTGAAGATAAGCCAGCCGCAGCGCCAGCGTGCCGAAAACGGCGATCTTGCCCGCACCCAAAATCAGGGCGCGGCGGGAAAACTCCTTATGTCGTTCCATATCGCGGTTCATTAAAATTCCTCACGGCCGCTGACCGAAAGCTCCTTACTCCGCTTCCGGTTATGCCACGGATGACGGATCGTCGGCTAGCGCTTTATGCACCGCCGACAGGGGCAAAACCAGCAGAGGAAACAGGAATGTCGACAGCACGACGCTGATCAGCATGGGCTTGGCCGGCACCAGCGCCAGATTGAACAGCGTGAACAGAAGCCACTGCACTGTGCCCGCCCCCAGCGCGATCAGCGCAAAACCGGCCCAGATCACCAGAAACGACTGCCCGAGCAGAAACTTGCGCTGGCTGCCGGTCAGCCATTGCGCCGCCACCAGAATCAGCGCGTTCATACCGAACGTATAGTCGGACAGAAGATCCAGCGCAAGGCCGACCATAAAAACCGCCAGCGGCGGCACCGGCCGCAGAATTGTCCAGTAATAAACCGCCATCAGCATAAAAACCGGGCGCACCTCGCCCAGATGGGCGATCCTGAAGGGGAAGGCGCTCAGCACAAACAAAAAGAACAGAACGATCAACGCCAGCCCCCAGCGTCCGACGATCCTGAGAAACGATTCATTCCATACGGGTGTCATTATTACTTTTTATTTTCAGACGGCGGCGTAATCTCGCCGGTGAGCAGCGTTTGGTCCATTTCGGCATTCACGACCTGCACGCGCGTCAGCCGGTCAATATCCGACAGCGGTTTAACCCAGACGCCGTCCGCGCCGGTGGAAACAATCGTGCCGATCGGCAGGTCCGGCGGCAGCTGGCCGCCGTCGCCCGACGTAATCACCCGCGTGCCGACGGTCATGCCGCTATCCGGCGGCAGGCGTTCAAGCTTCATCAGTTCCTGGTTTTTTCCCGCCAGAATGGCTTTGGTGCGCGTGTTCTGGAGGATAACGGGAATGCGTGAGTTCAGGTCCGTCACCAGCAGGACACGGGACGAGCTCTGCCCCACTTCTGTCACCCGCCCGACAAGCCCGTGCCCCGACATCACCGCATTGCCCTTTTGCACCTTGTCCTGAATGCCCACCGGCAGCAGCACGCTTTTGACAAACGTGCCGCCGGCATCGGAAATCACCCGCGCGGTAACGAAAGTCAGGGCCGGATCCGCCTTGACGTTAAGCAGTTCGCGGAAGCTCTGGTTTTCAGCCTGCAGCTTCAGGGCGGACTCATACCACTTCTGCAGGCGGACATTTTCTTCCGTAAGGCGGATGTTCTCCGCCTTGAGATCGCGGATGGTCGTCACGCTCTCCAACTGGTCAAAAAAAGCATTAAAGGGCGCCGAGACGGCGGTCAGCACCGGCCCCGTCATGTCCATCGCCGCCGTCCTGAGACGCTCCACCGGCAGGGTATCCGCGCGGTGCAGCGCCATCAGCGTCACCGCCAGCAGAACGAGCACCGCCGGCGTCAGCCGCAGCGTTACGGTTTTGAGCGGCAAGGCTTGCAGAACAGGCTTCTGTGAATTCTGGGACGACAAAACAAACCCCTAAAAAAGACCCCTACTGAATTATAGCAAGAAATCTCTAATAAACACAACCCGAGATACTGCTCAACCCCGAAAAATCTCCATTAATACATAGAGATAAGGACGCGTTGCAGGGCTTTCATGTTTTCCAGTGCCTGCCCGGAACCAAGGGCAACGCAGGACAGGGGGTCATCCGCCACGGTCACGGCCAGACCCGTCGCATAGCGCAGCACGTAATCGAGGTTGGAGAGCAGCGAACCGCCTCCCGACATGACGATGCCGCGATCCACGATGTCCGCCGCCAGCTCCGGTGCGGTATGCTCGAGCGCGCCTTTAACCGCGTCAATGATGGCGCCGACCGGTTCGGCCAGCGCTTCGGCAATCTGCCGCTCGCTAATGACGAGTTCCTTTGGAACGCCATTCATAAGATCGCGGCCTTTGATCTCCATCATCCGGCCCTCGCCGTCTTCGGGCGGGCAGGCGGAGCCGATCTCTTTTTTAATCCGTTCCGCCGTCGATTCGCCGATCAGCAGGTTATGGGTGCGACGGATGTAATTGATGATGGCATCGTCGAATTTGTCGCCGCCGACGCGCACCGAGCGCGAGTAAACGATCCCACCAAGGGAAATCACCGCGACTTCCGTCGTGCCGCCGCCAATATCGACGATCATCGAGCCGGTCGCTTCCGTCACCGGCAGGCCGGCACCGATTGCCGCCGCCATCGGTTCTTCAATCAGCGCAACTTTGCGGGCGCCCGCGCTTTCCGCGCTCTCCTGAATCGCGCGGCGTTCAACGGCTGTCGAGCCGGAGGGCACGCAAATCACCATCTGCGGCGAGGCAAAGCTGCGTCTGTTATGCACCTTGCGAATGAAGTGCTTGATCATTTCCTCGGCCACTTCGAAATCGGCGATAACGCCGTCCCGCAGCGGGCGAATGGCCATGATGTCGCCCGGCGTGCGGCCCAGCATCTGCTTGGCTTCCTCTCCGACGCGCAAGACCTGCTTGCGTCCGTTGATGATGGTGATGGCCACAACCGACGGCTCGTTCAGGACAATACCCTGCCCGCGCACATAAACCAGCGTATTGGCTGTGCCCAGATCAATCGCCATATCGGCGGACATCAATCCCAGAAGCTTTGCAAACATCGAAGTTCCCTTTGGCCTGATTATATCAGGATTCGCCGCAAGCTTACTGTTTCGCTTTCATGCGCGGCTTTTCTTTGTTGATCACATAAAGGCGGACTTTGCCTTTGCCATCACGGCGGCGAACAACTTTGTTATTTTTATCGCGTGATTTCAGCGATTTAATCGACGAGGTCTTTTTCATGTCAGAATTCCAATCTATTACGCACGGATAGCTTTGAACAAGTTCTGCAAACTACTGATATTTTTGGTTTTCGTCAATGGAGCATTTAAATATTGACGTAACATCACAAATTGCCATATTATTTCGTCGAATCATGACAAGGAAACAATATGCCGAAGAAAAAAGACGATACCGCTGAATTGCTCAAAAAACTGAATGAACGGTGGAAAGACCCGGCCGTAAGGGCGGCGGATATGAAGCGGTCGCTGGAAGAATGGGCTGAGAGCGAGGCGCTGCCCGACCCCATCCGCGCCAAACGTGTTTATCCAAAGAAGCCTAAAAACGGGTAAGACTACCCTGCGGTTTTAATAACGAAAGTCGTGCGTTTGGACAGTTCTTTCAGGCGTGAGGCGCCGACGTAGGTGCAGGCGGAGCGGATGCCGCCCAGGATGTCCTGCACCGTGTCCTTCACGTCTCCCTTGTATTCGATCTGGATGACGCGCCCCTCGGAAGCGCGGTGCTTGGCCACGCCACCGGAATATTTGTTCATCGCCTCTTCGGAAGACATGCCGTAGTACGCGATCATGTTGTCGTTCTTGGCGAGGTCTTTCAGCTGCTCCGCCGACAGGCATTCGGTATGCCCGGCGAACATGCCGCCCAACATCACGAAATCCGCGCCCGCGCCGAAGGCCTTGGACACGTCGCCCGGCATCTTGCAGCCGCCGTCGGCGCACATCAGCCCGCCGAGGCCGTGCGCCGCGTCCGCGCATTCGATCACCGAGGAAAGTTGCGGATAGCCGATGCCGGTCATCGCCCGCGTCATGCAGGCGGAGCCGGGGCCGATGCCGACCTTGACGATATCCGCCCCCGCCAGTATCAGCGCTTCCGTCATGTCCGCCGTCGCCACGTTTCCCGCCATGATGATCTTGTTCGGATGGTGCTTCCGCACTTCGCGAATGAATTCGACGAAATTCTCGGTATAGCCATTGGCCACATCGAGGCAGATTTTATTGATCGAATTGCTTTTCAGCGTGTTCATCACCGTATCGATTTTATTCAGGTCGTCGATGCCGAAGGTGCTGAAGGTGAAGTCGCCGGAAAGATTGGCATTCTTCAGGTCGTCCAGCGTGTAATGCTTGTGCAGCGCGGTGAAAATATTGTGCTCGGCCAGCGCCGCCGCCATTTTGAGCGTACCCACCGAATCCATGTTGGCGGCGATAATCGGCACGCCGGAAATCTCGATCTTGGCGTGCGGCGTTTTGAAACTGCGCCGCAGGTCAACCTCCGACCGGGATTTCAGTCCGGAACGTTTCGGCCTGATCAGTACATCGTCAAAATCAAGTTTGCGGTCAGCTTCAATACGCATGGTTCGTCTCCGGTCAAAAACACACAACAAGACACCGTGGACTTCTCAATCCATCAATGTGAAACCGTTATTTTCGGGGGGTTTCGACTATGTATAGGGGTTTTTCGCGCCGATTCCAAGCAGAATCTTGCTATTTACCGATACAAAAATCCTTGAAAATCGTGTCCAGCAGCGTCTCGACATGCACCCTGCCGGTTACCGCCCCGAGGCTGCGCAGGGCAAGCCGGAGATCCTCGGCGGCCAGCTCCGGCAGATCTGCGTCAAGACAGCGTTTCAGCGCCTCTTCCACCTCTTCCAGCGCCCGCCGGTGCCGTTCCCGCGTCAGGGAGGGGCCGTCGCGCGTTTCAAACAGAGCGGCTACTTTTTCCGTCAGAGCTTTCAGCAGCGCCTCAAGCCCCGCGCCCGTGGTGGACGACACCCACAGCGCTTTTTTTCCGGCGACGGTTTTTTCCGGCGTTTGCGGTATGCAGTCTGATTTGGTCAGGACAACAATGCTATTATCATCGACCACCTTGAGTGTTTCTGCATCAGGCGTCGGCAAAGCGCTGTCAAATAAAATTATTTTTATATCCGCATTCCCTGCCAGCTTGTGGGCGCGGCGAATGCCTTCCGCTTCGACCCTGCCCTCCGTGAGGCGCAGCCCCGCCGTATCGGCGAGGATAACGGGGTAGCCGCCCAAATCAAGATGCGCTTCGATAATATCCCGCGTCGTGCCCGCTTCTTCGGAAACAATCGCCACATCGCGCCGCGCCAGCGCGTTCAGCAGGCTGGATTTTCCGGCATTCGGCGCGCCCAGAATAGCGATCATCACGCCGTTGCGCAGCCTTTCGCCGCGCCGTTTGTCGTCAAGATGCGCGCGGATTTCCTTGATTAATATTCTGATTTCTGGCTTGAGTTTGTCCGAAATCCGCGCCGGCATATCCTCTTCGGGGAATTCTATATCTGCTTCCTGATGCGCCAGCACTTTTTGCAGTCTTTCCGCCCAGTCCTGATACAGCCGCGCCAGACCGCCGCCCAGCTGGTCGAGCGCCTGCACCCGCTGCGCTTCCGTTTCGGCATTAATCAGGTCGGCCACCGCCTCTGCGGCCGTCAGGTCGATTTTATCATGCTCGAACGCGCGGCGTGTGAATTCTCCCGGTTCGGCCAGACGGCAGCCGGGCAGCTTCGCCAGCTCCGTCAGAAATCCCCGTACCACCGCCACGCCGCCGTGCAGGTGGTATTCCACCACGTCCTCGCCGGTAAAGCTTGAGGGCTTCTCGAAATAAATCGCCATGCCGCGATCAAGCATTTTTTCAGTTTCCGGCACGCGGAAGCTGCCAAACACCGCCATGCGCGGCGGCGGGACGGGGCGGCCCGACAGTTCCTTATACGTCAGCAGCGCCGCAGGGCCGGAAACGCGGATGACCGATACGCCCGCACGCTGCAACCCAGACGCCACGGCAAAAATCGTATCCATTACTTCTCCGGTATGTTTACATCAGGGAGCAGCAGCCGCTCCACCCGTTCGCCTTTTTGCAGATGGCGGCTGATAATTTCGTCAACATCGGCGGGGGATTTATAAGTATACCAGACGCCCTCCGGATAAATCACCATCGTCGGGCCCAGTTCGCAGCGGTCAAGACAACCGGAGGTGTTGACGCGCACGGCATCAAGCCCCAGCTCCTTCACCCGCACTTTCATGTAGCTCCGTAATTTGTCGGAACCTTTTTCCTTGCAGCAGCCGCGCTCATGGCCAACCGGCCTCTCGTTGGTGCAGCAAAAAACATGTGTTTTATAGTATCCCATAGTGATGATTCCTTATTTCCTGTAAGGTAGTCAAAAGAAAGCACAGCCACAATATGAATCTTTTAAAGGACGAAACCAGCCCCTATCTCCGCCAGCATCGGGATAATCCCGTGGACTGGATGCCGTGGAGCGCGGCGGCGCTGGAAAAGGCGCGGCTGGAGAACAAGCCGGTTTTGCTGTCCGTCGGCTATGCCGCCTGCCATTGGTGCCATGTCATGGCGCATGAGAGCTTTGAAGACCCTTCCACCGCCGCCCTGATGAACCAGCATTTTATCTGCATTAAACTCGACCGCGAGGAAAGGCCTGATCTCGATGCGCTGTACCAGAATGCCCTGTCGCTCATGGGCAAGCCGGGCGGCTGGCCGCTGACCATGTTCCTGACACCGGGCGGCGCGCCTTTCTGGGGCGGCACCTATTTTCCGCCCCAGCCGCGCTACGGCATGCCGTCCTTCCGCGAAATCCTGCGCGGCATCGCCGAAAGCTATGCGCAGGACAAGGATAAAATCGCGCATAACATCAAAAACCTGACGACGGCGCTGGAAAAACTCAACAGCGGCCAGCCGGGACAGATTGTCTCCCGCGAAACGCTGGATAAAATCAGCAGTTATTTTCTCAGCCTGATTGATCCCGCCAACGGCGGCATCGGCGCTGCGCCGAAATTCCCCAACCTGACCATTCTCAACCTGCTGTGGAACGCCTATATCCGCACCGGCGGCGACGCCTATAAATCCGCAGTCATCCACAGCCTGACGCGCATCTGTCAGGGCGGCATCTATGACCACCTCGGCGGCGGCATCGCCCGCTATGCCGTCGACGCCGAATGGCTGGTGCCGCATTTTGAAAAGATGCTCTACGACAACGCGCAGTTTATCGCGCTGCTGACCGAAGTCTACAAGGAAACCCAGCATCCGCTGTTCGCCGAACGGCTGTCGGAAACCATCGAGTGGGTCAGGCAGGATCTGGCGGTCAGGAATTTAAGCCATACCGCCTTTGCCGCCAGCCTCGACGCCGACAGCGAAGGCGTGGAAGGAAAATACTATGTGTGGACAGCCGATGAAATCGACGGAATTTTAGGCGCCGAATCTGAAATATTCAAAAAAACCTATGACGTGACGCGCTTCGGCAACTGGGAGGGCGTGAATATCCTCAACCGCCTGCAAACTTCCGATTACCGCTCGCCGCAGGAGGAAATGCAACTGGGCGCGGCGCGGGGGAAACTCAAGATCGTGCGTAATAAACGCGTGCCGCCGCTGCTGGACAATAAAGTTCTTGCCGACGGAAACGGCCTGATGATCGCGGCGCTTGCCAAAGCCGGATTTGCGCTGGACTGCCGCGAATGGGTGGAAGCCGCCGAAAACGCTTTCAGGTTCATCACCGCCTGCATGATGAATAAAGACGGGCGCTTAAGCCATAGCTGGTGTTCCGGCGCAGCAAAACACGCTGCTTTGCTGGAAGACTACGCCAACATGACGGCCGCCGCCCTTGCGCTATATGACGCCACGCAAAATGTGGATTACCTTTCGCAGGCACTCATCTGGACAGATGTTCTTGATAATGATTTTTGTGATAAAAAAAACGGCGGCTATTTCATGTCTCCCGTGCAGGCGACCGGCCTGCTGCTGCGCCCCAAATCCGCGCATGACGGCGCCGTCCCCTCCGGCAACGGGACAATGGTCGGCGTTCTCGCCAGACTGCACCAACTGACGGGGAAACAGGTTTATGCGGATGGCGCGCGGGAAACCGCCGAAGCCTTCTCCGGAGAAATTGTCCATCACGTGTTTCCCTTTGCCACCCTTCTCGGCAACAGCGATATTCTTTTAAACCCCGTCGCCGTTATTATCCTGACGCCGCCCGGCGCGGCGGAAGCGGCTTCTTTCCAGCGTATTTTCAGGAAATTTTCCCTGCCGCCGCTGGCTAAAATGGTGCTGCCCGCCGATAAAGTTTTACCGAAGGATCATCCGGCTTTTGGTAAAACGCTGGTGGGTGGAAAGACGACCGTTTATGTCTGCTTTGGCCGGCAATGCCTTGCGCCCGTCACCGCGCCGGAAGAGATGGAACAATTGCTGCGGCAGGAGCGCGACAAGCGCCACCGGCCCATCGCAAATGACGGTTGATTTCCGCCGCTGAATGTTTGAAAATATGCTCATGAATCAGGATGTCGAAATCAAGACCATGGACGGCGACGGCGCTTTCAGCGCTTTTCTGGCCATGCCGGAAAAAACGGCGCCCGCACCCGCCATCATTATCATTCAGGAAATTTTCGGCGTGAATAAAAACATGCGCGAGATTTGCGCCGCCTTCGCGCGGATGGGGTATTTGGCCGTCTGCCCGGATTTATTCTGGCGGCAGGAACCGGGAATCCAGCTCACCGACCAGACGGAAGCCGAATGGCAAAAAGCCTTCCAGCTTTATCAGGGATTCGATATCGACAGGGGAATCGCCGACCTGCAGGCGACGCTGGCGTTTATCCGCAAACACAAAAGCTGCAACGGCCGGGCGGGCACGCTGGGTTATTGCCTCGGCGGAAAACTGGCCTATCTGATGGCGGCGCATTCGGGAGCTGATTGCAACGTCTGTTACTACGGTGTCGGCATCGAAGAAATGCTGGATGAAAGCGCCTCGGTCACAAAACCCCTGCTGATGCATATGGCCGAAAAAGACAAGTTTGTGCCGCCTGCTGCCCGACAAAAATTCTGGCCGCGCTGAAGGGCAATAAAAATATTGAGGCAATCGTCTATCCGGGCGTAGATCACGCCTTCGCGCGCGTTGGCGGCGAACACTACAATAAGGCGTCTGCGGATAAAGCAAACGCCCGCACGGCGGCATTTCTGGCGAAAAACCTCGCGGGAGAACGGGCGCGACTTACTGGTTCATGACCTTGAAGAACTCGTCGTTGTTCTTGGTGTCCTTCATTTTGTCCAGCAGGAACTCCATCGCATCGACGGTGCCCATCGGGCTGAGGATACGGCGCAGCATCCACATCTTATGCAGCGAGTCCTTGTCGACCAGCAGCTCTTCCTTGCGGGTGCCGGATTTCTGAATATCGATGGCCGGGAAGACGCGTTTGTCGGAAATCTTGCGGTCAAGCACGATTTCGGAGTTGCCGGTGCCTTTGAATTCCTCGAAGATCACTTCGTCCATCCGGCTGCCGGTATCGATCAGCGCGGTTGAAATGATCGTCAGCGAGCCGCCTTCCTCGATATTCCGCGCGGCGCCGAAGAAGCGTTTGGGGCGCTGCAGCGCGTTGGCGTCCACGCCGCCGGTCAGAACCTTGCCGGAGGACGGCACAACGGTGTTATAAGCCCGCGCCAGACGGGTGATCGAATCGAGCAGAATCACCACATCGCGCTTGTGTTCGACAAGGCGCTTGGCCTTCTCCAGCACCATCTCCGCCACCTGAACGTGACGGGTTGCCGGTTCGTCGAAGGTGGAACTGATGACTTCACCCCTGACGGAGCGGTCCATGTCGGTCACTTCCTCAGGACGTTCGTCGATCAGCAGAACGATCAGATAAGCTTCCGGATGGTTGGTTTCGATCGACTGGGCGATGTTCTGCATGATCACCGTTTTGCCCGTCCGTGGCTGGGCGACAATCAGAGCGCGCTGGCCGAAGCCGATCGGCGCCACCAGCTCGATCACCCGCTGGATGTTGCTTTTTTTCGTCGGGTTGTCCAGCTCGAGAGTGATTTTGCGGTCGGGATACAGCGGCGTCAGGTTGTCGAAATTGATGCGGTGCTTGATGTTATCCGGATTTTCAAAGTTGATCGCGTTGACTTTGAGCAGCGCGAAATAGCGCTCGTTATCCTTCGGCGACCTGATCTCGCCATCGACCGTATCGCCGGTGCGCAGACCAAAACGCTTGATCTGGCTGGGCGAAACGTAAATGTCGTCCGGCCCCGGCAGATAATTCTCTTCCGGCGAGCGCAGGAAACCAAAACCGTCCTGCAATACTTCCAGTACGCCGGAACCGATGATTGGAATATCCTGTTCGGCCAGCCGTTTCAGGATGGCGAACATGATTTCCTGTTTGCGCATGGTGGAGCAGTTCTCCACGCCGACGCTCTCGGCATAGATGAGCAGCTGGGCGGGCGATTTTGTTTTCAGCTCATGCAGGTTCAGTGCGGTGCTTGTGTCGGTGCGGACAACGTCCTGAGCTACTTTTAATTCCTCTTCAGAGGGGCCGGCGGGAGTGGCTTCAGTACCGGGCGGGCGTGTGCGTTTATTCACGTGGCTATTTCTTTAGTGGAAAAAGGTTGCGGGGAAAAATCATGCGCTGGGGGCGGAAAAATTGCATTTATCTCGTTGGATAAAAAGGGGGGATATTTTGAAAGCGTCCGTGGCAGGCTGTCCTTGGATCAGACTGTTTTTCCTGCGAGGAGTGGACAGCGGTTATTAGACCAGAAGCCCGTATGTATGTCAACTGGGATTTAAGGCGCTGGCGGCGGCGGGGAATCGGGTTG
>JAHFPI010000097.1 GCA_023266795.1 Rhodospirillales bacterium | reverse complement strand
ATTCTGCACGGAAAAAGCGGAGTCATCGCCGGTGGTTGGAATTTTCTGCAGGGCGGCGACCAGCGCGGGCTGATCGTCGGATACCTGCGCCTCGCCGGACGGAACCGTCAGCGTCAGCGTGTGCGATTCGGGGACACACAGGTTATTGCACACCAGCAAATCCAGCTTGAGCCTGAGGGCGATAGGCTTGCCAATTGTTTCCGGCGTGACGTCCACCGGAAAAGTGACACCATCCTTGTAGCCATAGTTGTCAATATCAAAGGCTACAAAACGCTGCGGCGCGGGCCATTGCACTTTAGCGGCTTTAAGGTTCTCTGACCCCGCCCAGTCAAAGACCGGCGCCAGTCCCGCCTCTCCCGGCGTGCGCCAATACGCTTTCCAGCCGGACTCGAGTTTGACTTCCACGCCGACGGGAATTGTTTTTTGCGCATCAACGCCTTTGATGGCGGAAAACAGCCGCGCCTGCGTATGCTGCGGCGGCGCATCGGCCTGCGCCGGTGCGATAAAACAAAAACATGAAATAAAGAGGGTCAGAAAACGTAAGAGCATGGATCACCGCCTATCGTGACCACTATAGCGCGGTTTTCAGGACGGTTCCAATATCTAACTTAGCCGCCGATGGCGCGGCGCAGCAGCTCGACGTCTTCCTGGATGCTGCGGTCGGAGATGACCAGCTCCTCGATCCGGCGGACGCCGTGCATGATGGTCGTATGGTCGCGGCCGCCGAATTTCCGGCCGATCTCCGGCAGGGAATGCTCGGTCAGCGCTTTGGACAGGTACATAGCGATCTGGCGGGGACGGGCGATCTGGCGGGAACGGCGCGGCGAGTGCATGTCGCTGATGCGGATATTATAGTGTTCGGCCACCTTGCGCTGGATATCGTCCACCGAGACGCGGCGGTCGTTGGCGCGCAACAGGTCCTGCAACAGGTCCTGCACGCCTTCGATCGTCACCGGCCGGCCGATCAGTTCGGAATGGGCGACGATCCGGTTGAGCGCCCCTTCCAGTTCGCGGACGTTGGAGGTTATTTTATGCGCGAGAAATTCCAGCACGTTCTGCGGAATGGCGCGTTTCAGCATATCGCGTTTCTGCTCGAGGATGCCGAGGCGCAGTTCATAGGTCGTCGGGTGCAGGTCCGCCACCAGCCCCCAGCCGAGGCGGGAGCGCAGGCGCTCTTCCAGCCCGTCGAGGTCGGAGGGCGACTTGTCCGCCGAAATGACGATCTGCTTGTTCTGGTCGATCAGGGCGTTGAAGGTATGGAAAAATTCCTCCTGCGTCGATTCCTTGCCGCAGATGAACTGGATGTCGTCGATCATCAGCACATCGACGGAGCGGAACTGCTCCTTGAACGACATGGTGTCCTTGCCGCGAATCGCGCGGACAAACTGGTACATGAATTTTTCAGCGGACATATACAGCACCTTGCGCTGTGGCGCGCGGGAGCGAATCGCCCAGGCGATGGCATGCATCAGGTGGGTCTTGCCGAGCCCGACCCCGCCATAGAGGAACAGCGGATTAAAAGCGACAGTATCGCTGTCAGCCACGCGGCGGGCGGCGGCATGCGCCAGTTCATTGGGCTTGCCGACCACAAAATTATCGAAGGTAAAGCGCAGATCCAGCGGCGACGACAGGCCGTCGGTGATCGGCAGCGATTCGCACGGCTGTTCATTGGCGTTGGCCGGCAGCAGCGACACGACCGTCTCGTCTTCTTTTTTCGCCGCCGAAACGACGATTTCAACACGGACAACAGTGCCGAAATTCTGCGCCCATAAATGACGGATACGGTCCGCATAATGGGTCCTGACCCAATCGCGGATAAAACGGGTGCTGACGCCGAGCTCCAGCACGCCGCGCTCGAAGCGCTGCGGCACAATGGGCGTAATCCAGCTTTTGCAGGCGGCGGGGCCGAATTCTTTCTGAAGCAGGGACTTGATTTGCTCCCACGCCAGCTCTACATCCATCGCGTGAACAGAAACAACCGCTTGGGAAATATCCTTTGCTGCGGCGGCGTTTCCCATCTCAATCATTATATTTCCCCGTAATTTAAAGGACAGTTATCGAGTAACGCCCTGTGTGTTTTTCGATTCGGGCGCTGTTCAGTTTTTTATTGCGTGGTGAAGTTGGGGAACATTACAGTCGGCGCAGATGAGTCGCAAGCGCAGAATAGATGAAAAACAAAAAAGAAATAAACGTGCGGAACTTCGCAGTTTTATTTTTAAAAAAACCCTTGCAATAAAAAAGGCGCGTAAAAATTTTCATTGAATTTTTTTGCCGAATCCGGCAACGCGCCTGCGCGCCATCGCCCGCGAATCGCCGAACGGCGCGTCAATGTTTCACGCGCTCCGGGAAACGGAGATTAAAAAACGATGCGAAGTTTTTGTGAAGGCCGGAAGATTTACTTCTTCAGCACTTTAATGCGCGCGGACAGACGCGACAATTTGCGCGCGGCGGTTTTCTTGTGCAGAAGACCTTTGTCGGCACTGCGGTGGATCTCGGGCTGTGCGTTTTTCAGGGCAGCAGCGGCCTCGTCCTGATTACCGGCAGCAATCGCTTCTTCGACCTTGCGGATTGCGGTGCGGGTTTTGGACATGCGCTGGGTGTTAATGTCGTCACGGCGCGCATTGCGGCGAATTCTGGTTTTGGCGGACTTATGAATAGCCATTGTTTCGTTTACTCTTTCGATTCGTTTGTTTTTGCTCCCCACCAAGCGGGGAATGCAGTTTTTAAAGGTCTTTCAGGCCAAAGTCAAGCATCCTGTGGATAAATCAAGGAAGGAAGAAATCCCCTTGATTCACCTGTCTTTAAAGCCGGCCTTGCGCTTATCCGTGAAGGCGTTCATGCCCTCTTTCTGGTCTTCGGTGGCGAAACTGGCGTGGAACAGGCGGCGCTCGAATCTGAGCCCTTCGGCAAGGGTGGTCTCGTAGGCGCGGTTGACCGATTCTTTGACCATCATGGCGATGGGGCCGGAAAATTCGGCAATTTTCTGGGCAATTTTAAGGGCTTCGACCATAAGTTCCGCCGCCGGAAAAACCCGCGCAACCAACCCTGCCTTTTCCGCTTCGGCCGCGTCGATCATGCGTCCGGTGAGGCAGAGCTCCATCGCTTTTGACTTGCCGACCAGACGGGTAAGGCGCTGCGTGCCCCCCGCCCCCGGCATCGTCCCGATGGTGATTTCCGGCTGGCTGAATTTTGCGGTATCGGCGGCAACGATGAAATCGCACATCATCGCCAGTTCGCACCCGCCGCCAAGGCAATATCCAGCGACGGCGGCGATGACCGGCTTGCGGCACTTTGTCACCCGCTCCCAGTTGCGGGTGATGAAATCTTCCTTGTACGCATCGATAAAACTCTTGGCCGCCATCTCCTTGATGTCGGCGCCCGCCGCAAAGGCTTTTTCACTGCCGGTGAGGACAACCACCTTGATCGCGGCGTCGTTTTCAAAATCATCGATGACGGCAACCAGTTCGTCCATCAGCGCCTGACAAAGCGCGTTCAGCGCGTTCGGGCGGTTGAGCGTGACGATGCCGATAGCGCCGCGTTTCTCGACCAGCAGGTTTTCAAAAGCCATGGGGTTATTTTCCTTCGCTGTGGGGCGTGAGGGTGAAATGGACAAGGGTTGTTTCCTCCGTTTGCTCGATCCTGATTTTCAGCATTTCGTTGTCGCGGATAAATTTCAGCGGCGCGGACATTTTCCAGCCGAGCGGCGGCAGCGTATCGTCGTAAAATTTCCTGATCTCCGGCATGGCGGCGGAAGTCTCCGCCGTGATCTCGATGATGCGTCCGGCAGGCTTGTCGAAGACAACCGTATCGTCAGGCTTTTCGGTCATCTCTTTCATCAGCGGCAGGTCGTCGATAATACTGGAATAACCCGTTTGCGCCGCTACCGCCGGCAGGCTGGCCAGCAACAATACCCCGAGAATGATGATGATTCTTTTCGACATATACATGTTGTAGCTCACGCCTGTTTGACGGGGCAATAGAAAGTTGAGCGGTCGCCCTGGGTGATACGCTGCACGCCGCCGGTTTTGCGGATATCGCAGGTGCAGCCCTTGCATTTCTGCCCTTTTTTGTCGTAAACGGCAAATTGATGCTGAAAATACCCCAGTTCCCCGTCCGTCTGCACATAATCGCGCAGGGAACTGCCGCCTGCTTTGATGGCCTTCTTTAATACTTTCTGAATAGCGCTGACCAGTTTTTTGATTTCAGCAGGTTTCAGGGAATGTGCGGCGCGGCGCGGATCGATTCCGGCGGCAAACAGGGCTTCCGCCGCATAAATATTCCCGACCCCCACCACCAACCGCTGATCCATGACCGCCAGCTTGATGGCGATTTTTTTGGTTTTTATTTTTTCGGCAAGATACGCCGCCGTAAAATTTTTATCCAGCGGCTCCGGCCCCAGATGCGCAAAAAACCTGTGCCGCGCCAGATCTTTCGTTGCCGCCAGCGCCACCAGACCGAAGCGGCGGGGATCGTTCAAAACAACGCTGGTGCCGTTATCCATCACCAGAACCATGTGATCATGCTTCTCCGGAAGATATTTTTTATCTTTGTGATGCA
Source organism: Rhodospirillales bacterium (assembly GCA_023266795.1). Taxonomy (GTDB): domain Bacteria; phylum Pseudomonadota; class Alphaproteobacteria; order Micavibrionales; family UBA2020; genus PALSA-926. Next base: position 2,334 of record JAHFPI010000097.1, on the reverse strand, counting down.
GCATCAGGCTTCCCGACATACCCAGATGCAGGATCAGCGTCTGTTGGTTATCAAGATTAATCAGGATATATTTGGCGCGGCGGTCAATCGCTGTAACCCTGTGGCCGGTGATGTTTTTGAGCGCCGCAGGAAAAGGCACACGCAGGTCGTGGCGATTCTGTATCACACGCTTGATGGCATGGCGGGGCAAAGCCTTGGCCAGCCCGCGACAGACGGTTTCAACTTCAGGAAGTTCAGGCATGGGAGACCCTACTTTTGCGTCTAAAACGTATTCCTGTTTATATATACTATCATTCTGATAATAAACGATAATGTTAATACCATAATATTTTTACCTTGACATAATGTTGCGAATCAGTCATGTTATACGTAATAATGTTTTAAAAAATTGAGCTGGTTAGCAGGCAAAACGAGCGAAAAGGGAGATGAACATGTCAATGGTAAGCGCAGTAAAACAAAAATTGTCCGCCGTATTCAACAGCCGGTCGAAACAGGCCTTTAAAGAAGGTCTCAAGGGAGCCTCTATTGGCCTGAATCTTGGCGGTGTTGTCGTGCTTGCAAGTGCCGTCATGGGTAGCGTAGTGGCTGCGCCGATCGTGCTGGCCGCATATACCAGTGTGGGCGCTATCGCCGCAGCTGGCGTCGCTTACCAAGCTTTTAATAAAAAGGCCACCAAGCCGGTCGCCAAACAAAAGCCCCGCATCGGCTTTGATCCGGAAAGAATCGGCGCCGGCACACCAGGAATGGGTGGGTAGCGATGAAAATGTTAACCCTGGGAAAAATAAAAGAAAAACTGTCTCCTATATTTAACGCACTGAACAGTCGGGACGTCCAGTTTTCCGGCTTCGGCCTCAATGTCGGCATGAGCATGGGTGCCCTTCTTACGGGCGGCACTGCGCTGCTGGTTCCCATCGCGGTGGGGCTGATCGGTAATGCCCTGGCCGTCTACAACATCACCCATCCCTACCAGAAAAAAGGGCCGGTCATCGGCGCGGGCTCTTCCCCTGCCGCTTAATTGATGTATATATTAGGGCATGAAAATATCCGTCAGGAAAAGTTTATCCGCTGCGTTTCACAAAATGTCCCTGCCGCGCCCGCATAAGTTATCCATCACGTTCAACAAACGCTATTGCCTCGCGGGCCTGTACGGCGCCACGATCGGCGGCGGGATGGGCATTACCGGCATGGGCATGGCCGCGATAGGCGCTGTTGCCGTCGCTCCCGTTGTGGCTGTCGGCGGCACGATCGCCGCCGCCGCAGGCGCCGTAGTCTGCGCGAAAATACTTAAAGACCTTGACTGCATAACCCAGCTCTGATGAACGCCAGAAAAAAAGCCCGGTCGTTAAACCGGGCTTTTTCTTTATTTAGTCTGGCGACAGATGTTTAAAGCTACATCATGTCTCCCATGCCGCCATGTCCGCCGCCGTGGGAATGAGCTTCCTCTTTCTTCGGCAGTTCGGCGATGGTGGCTTCGGTGGTGATCAGCAGGCCGGCGATGGAAGCGGCATCCTGCAGAGCGCAGCGCACCACTTTCACCGGGTCGATGATTCCGGCAGCGACGAGATCGCAGTATTTGTCTTTCTGCGCATCGTAGCCGTAGTTGCCGTCTTTCTGTTCAGCGAGTTTGCCGACCACGATTGAGCCTTCAATGCCAGCGTTATAGGCGATCTGCCTGATCGGCGCTTCCAGGGCGCGGCCGATGATCTCGATGCCGACTTCCTGGTCGCGGTTTTCAGGCTTCAGGTTCTTGAGGGCGCGTTTTGCGTAGAGCAGGGCAACGCCGCCGCCGGCCACGATGCCTTCCTGGACAGCCGCCTTCGTTGCATGATAAGCGTCTTCAACGCGGTCTTTTTTCTCTTTCACTTCGACTTCGGTCGCACCGCCAACACGGATAACCGCAACGCCGCCGGAGAGCTTGGCGAGACGTTCCTGCAGTTTTTCCTTATCGTAGTCGGAGGTGGTTTCCTCGATCTGCGCCTTGATCTGGGAGATGCGGCCTTCGATGTCCTTCTTCACGCCGGCGCCGTCGATGATCGTGGTGTCATCTTTGGTGATGCGGACGCGTTTTGCGCGGCCAAGCTGTGCGAGCGTGACGTTCTCCAGCTTGATTCCCAGTTCTTCGGAGATGACTTCGCCCTTGGTCAGGATCGCCATATCTTCCAGCATCGCCTTGCGACGGTCGCCGAAGCCGGGTGCCTTGACGGCGGCAACCTTGAGGCCGCCACGCAGCTTGTTGACCACCAGCGTTGCCAGCGCCTCGCCTTCAACGTCTTCCGCGACGATCAGCAGCGGCTTGCCGCTCTGGACGACAGCTTCGAGGATCGGCAGCATGAC
>JAHFPI010000096.1 GCA_023266795.1 Rhodospirillales bacterium | reverse complement strand
CAGCGGCACAGTGTTGCAGGCCGCTGCAAAGACGGATATTTCATCGAACCGACCCTTATCGAAGGCCTGCCGCCCGCCTGCCGCACCAATCAGGAGGAAATTTTCGGCCCCGTGGTGACGCTGATGCCCTTTAAATCGGAAGAGGATGCCATTGCCATCGCCAACGGCACGGAATACGGCCTTGCCGCCGCTCTCTGGACAAAAGATGCCGCCCGCGCCAAGCGCGTCGCCGCCAAGATAGATAGCGGCATTGTATGGGTCAATTGCTGGAACCTGCGCGACCTCAACACCCCCTTCGGCGGCATGAAAAAATCCGGCGTCGGGCGGGAAGGCGGGCGCCGCGCCATGGAGTTCTTCACCGAAGAAAAAACAGTCACGCAAGGAAGGTAACCATGTCCCAGTCCACCGTTCACCATTCAGACAAAGCGCCGGAACCGGTGGGGCTTTATCCTCACGCCCGCCGCGTCGGCAACCTGCTGTTCCTCTCCGGCGTCGGCCCGCGCAAAAAAGGCAGCAAGGAAATCCCCGGCGTAACGCTGGACGGCAAGGGGAACATTACCGCCTACGATATTGCCGCGCAGTGCCATAGCGTTTTTGAAAACGTCAAAAATATTCTCGAAGCTTCAGGCGCGTCGTGGGACGATCTGGTGGATGTCACGGTTTACCTGACAAACATGAAAGCCGACTTCCCGGTTTATAACAAGCTCTGGGCGGAATATTTTGCCAAGAATCCGCCCTGCCGCACAACTTTGGAAGTCAACTGCCTGCCGACACCTATCGCGATTGAATTAAAATGCGTCGCCCTTGTGAAGGAGAAATAATTATGCTGCCGCCGTTTAATTTCAAGAAATGGATCGACGAAAACCGCGACCAGCTCAGGCCGCCAGTCTGCAACAAGACGGTCTATGAGGACAGCGACTTCATCATCATGGTTATCGGCGGCCCCAATACCCGCAAGGATTACCACGACGACCCCGGCGAGGAATTTTTCTACCAGATCGAGGGCGATATGGTGCTGCGTGTCATGGATAACGGCAAACCCAAGGATATATCGATTAAAGAAGGCGAGATTTTTCTGCTGCCCGCCCATCTGCATCATTCGCCGCAGCGCTTCGCCAATACCGCCGGGCTTGTGATCGAGCGCAAACGCCAGCCGGGTGAGCTCGACGGCTTCCTCTGGTACTGCGACAAGTGCCACACGAAGCTATATGATGAGTTTGTATCCCTCAAAAGCATCGTCAAAGACCTGCCGCCGCTTTTTGACAGGTTCTGGAAGAGCGAAAAAGCCCGGACCTGCAATAAGTGCGGCCACGTCATGCCGCTGCCGGAGAGCCGGAAATGAGGGAGAAGTGGGACGTCCATACGCATACCGTATCGTCGCCTGACACCTATGAGTCATTGGCGAGATATACGCATTATGCGGATTTTATCCGTGTCCGCGCCCACAAGACAAAGCCCTGCTGCGCCGAGATGGTGAATAGCAAGGGTGAGGTGCAGCGCGAGGTGGAAGAAAACGCCTATAACGCCGCCACGCGGATTGCGGCATGCGATATGCACGGCGTCACGTTTCAGGTGCTGTCACCCACGCCGATGATGATTCCGGATTACGTTGATAATGTCCACGATGCGGTCGAGATCTGCCAGATCCTTAACGATGACAATGCCGCGACCGTGGCGCAGTTTCCCAAGCGCTTTGCCGCCATCGGCGCGATACCTATGCAGTATCCGGATAAGGCGATTAAAGAAATGGAGCGTATCAGCAAAAGTCTGGGGATGCGCGGCATTGAAATTAATTCCAATATCAACGGGATGGATCTGGATGATCCGAAGCTGTTCCCGGTTTTTGCGGCGGCGGCGGAGATGGGCATGGCTGTTTTCGTGCATCCGTGGGGCGGCTTTATGGCGCCGGCCGAGGAGCGCCTTAAAAAACGCATGAATGCCGCCCGCAACTGGCGTCCGTGGCTGATCGGCATGGGCATGGAGACGGCGCTGGCCTTTGATTCCATGCGTTGCGGCGGCGTGCATGAATACCTGCCGAAATTGCGCGTCATGTATGCCCATGGCGGCGGGGCTTTTCCCGCGCTGCTGGGGCGGCTGGAGCATGGCGCCTATTGCCGTCCCGACCTGTTTAAGAATTCCTCGCAGCTTGATCCGCTTAAGACTGTGAAGGAATGCGGCGTGTATGTCGACTCTCTGGTGCATAATACGCATGTCTTGCAAATGCTGATCGCCATGATGGGCGTGGAGCGCATCGCGATGGGTTCGGATTATCCTTATCCGCTCGGAGAAAGAAATTATCCCGGCTACATGATCGAGCATCTTCAGTTCCTGACCGAACAACAGCGGGAGCGTATGCTGTCCGGCACCGCCAAAGAATGGCTGGGGTATCGCTGATGCAGATGACGGTTAAAATCGGGAAAAATGATTACCGCGTCGACCTGAAATCGCCCTGCAATATTTCTATTCCGGTTTCCTTTGACAAAAAACAGCTGTCCGCGTTTGGCGGCTCTCCGGCGAAAAAAGAGGCTTATAAGGCGGGCGGCTTTGTCGGCGATGTGCGGCAGGGCGGCAGTTGTAATTGCGAGGTTTACAGCTTCAGTCCGCACCTTAACGGCACGCACACTGAATGTGTGGGGCATATCACCGGCAAGCGGATTGCCGTGCATGATATTGCGACGGAAAGCCTGATTCCGGTGACGCTTGTGACGGTCACGCCGAAAAAATCTTTAATTACGGATGCGATGCTAAAGAAATTGAAGGGCGATTTTCTGGAGGCGCTGATTATCCGTACACTGCCTAATGGTAATAACAAGGCAACCCGCAATTACAGCAAAGTCGCGCCGCCGTATTTCACCGCCGAAGCTATGCATCATATCGTAAAGCTGGGTGTGAGGCATTTGCTGGTGGATTTCCCTTCGGTGGACAGGGTGGATGATGACAAACTGGTGAACCATCGCATATTCTGGGCTAAAAATCCGCTGACAAAAACGATTACCGAGCTAGTGTACGCGCCGGATAAGATCAAAGACGGGCATTACTTGCTCAATCTTCAGGTGGCGGCCTTCGACGGGGATGCCGCGCCGAGCCGTCCGGTGCTTTACAGGGTGAGCAAATGAAGTACGAAAACAATATAGCCTTTGCGGAAAAACTGGACGCCGCAGATCCGCTGGCGGAATACCGGAAAAAATTCCATATCCCGAAAACAAAAAACGGGGATGACTGCATTTATCTCTGCGGTAATTCCCTCGGGTTGCAGCCTGTTACGGTCGCCGCTGCGTTAAAGCAGGAGCTTGATGACTGGAAAAATCTCGGCGTCGAGGGGCATTTCCACGGTAAAAATCCATGGAAAGACTATCATGAATTCCTGACGCAGCAGACGGCGCATATCGTCGGCGCGAAACCGGCGGAAGTGGTGGTGATGAACAATCTCACCGTTAACCTGCACCTGATGATGGTGTCTTTTTACCGGCCTACCAAGGCGCGGCATAAAATCCTTATCGAGGGCGGGGCTTTCCCCTCCGACCAGTATGCGGTCAAGTCGCAGATATTGTTTCACGGGTTTGATCCGGCAACGTCGCTCGTCGAGCTTAAGACCGGAGAGGATATTGAATCGCTGCTGGACAGGGAAGGGGACAGTATCGCCCTTATCCTGCTGGGCGGCGTGAATTATTATACCGGACAGTTGTTCGATATGGAGAAGATCACCGGAGCCGGACACAGGAAAGGCTGTATCGTCGGCTTTGACCTTGCCCATGCCGCCGGCAATGTGTTGCTGGAGTTGCACCGCTGGGGCGTGGATTTTGCCTGCTGGTGCAGTTACAAATATCTCAACGGCGGGCCGGGCGCTGTGGCGGGCTGCTTTGTGCATGAGCGCTTTGCCAACGATGCCGCCTTGCCGCGCTTTGCCGGCTGGTGGGGGCATGACAAGGCCAGCCGTTTCAGGATGGGGCCGGATTTCAGGGCTATTCCCGGTGCGGAAGGCTGGCAGTTGTCCAATCCGTCAATTCTGGCGATGGCGGCGGTTAAAGCCTCGCTGGATATTTTCTATGAAGCGAAGATGGAGAACCTGCGCGCAAAAAGCGTTCTGCTTACGGGGTATCTGGAATATCTGTTCGGCGGGCGTTTTGAAATCATTACCCCGCGTGCGGCGGCGGAACGCGGCTGCCAGCTTTCCATCCGCATGAGCAAAGACGGGCGGAAAGTGTTTGACGCGCTGACGGCGGCAGGGGTCGTTTGCGACTGGCGGGAACCGGATTGCATCCGCGTGGCGCCGGTGCCGCTTTATAACAGTTTTATGGATGTTTATCGTTTTGCAAAAATATTCGCGGAGGCAGCGACCTGATGACGACGCAGAAAATACATATCGTCGGCGGCGGCCTTGTCGGCCCGTTGATGGCGGTTTATCTGGCGCGCAAAGGCTTTGCCGTCGAGATGCATGAGCGCCGTCCGGATATGCGGCGCATGACTGTTCCGGCCGGGCGCTCGATCAACCTTGCCGTGACGGCGCGGGGCCTGCGCTCACTGGAGGAGGTCGGCCTTAAAGCCGATGTCCTGAAAATCGCCATTCCGATGAAGGGGAGGATGATCCATGACCTTGAAGGGAAGACTTCTTTCCTGCCTTACGGACAGAAAGAGGATGAGGTCATTTATGCCGCCTCGCGCGGGCTGCTGAACAAAGTCCTGCTGGAGGCAGCGGACGCCTGCGAAAACGTCAATATCCACTTTAATCGCCGCTGCACCGGATATGACACTGAAACATCGATGCTGACTTTTGCGGAACAGCAGGGTGAAATTAAAGCCGAAATCGTGATCGGCACGGACGGGGCCTGGTCAGTTATCCGCAAAGCCCTGTTCGATGAGGTGCCCAATTTCAATTATTCGCAGAGCTTTCTGGAGTACGGCTATAAAGAGCTGGTCATTCCCCCCGCTGCCGCCGGCGGCTTCCGCATGGAAAAAAACGCGCTGCATATCTGGCCGCGCAAAAGCCACATGATGATCGCGCTGCCCAATACGGACGGCAGCTTCACGATGACGCTATTTTACCCCTATACGGGGTTTGCCGCGCTCAAGACGGAAAAGGATGTGCTCGATTTCTTCAGCCGCGATTTCCCCGACGCTCTCGCGCTGATGCCGACGCTGGCGGAGGATTTTTTCGACAATCCTACGGGCGCGCTTGTTACGGTCAAGTGTTCTCCCTGGCACAACAAGGCGGCAACAGTGATGGGCGATGCGGCGCACGCGATCGTGCCGTTCTTCGCGCAGGGGATGAACAGCGGCTTCGAGGATTGCGCGGTGCTGAACAGCCTTATTACGTCGGATCGTCCCGACTGGGACTCCGTTTTCGGCGCCTTCGGGCATCTGCGCAAGCCGAATACCGACGCGATTGCCGATATGGCGGTGGAGAATTTCTTCGAAATGCGCGACAGCGTCGCCAGCCCGAAATTCGCCCTGAAAAAGCAGGTCGGCTTCGAGTTGGAAAAACGCTGGCCGGAAAAATTCATCCCGCGCTATTCAATGGTGATCTTCCACCCCGAAATCCCCTACGCCGAAGCCCGCCGCCGTGGCGACATTCAGGACAGGATACTGGAGGAACTTTGCGCCTGTATCGACAAGGTCGAACAGCTCGACTGGGTTAAGGCGGAGCGGCTGCTGGGCTAGCCGTGCAAAAACATCCCATGCTCGATAAAGTGCGCTACCTGCTGTTTAACTTTCTTATTGTCGGGCATGAAGGTGTGAGTTGCGCTGATGACGATGTGGTCCTTCATCCCTTCGAGTTTCGTGCGCTCCACCGACACCTTGCCATCGTTGTCGCCGGGGATGAAAAATGATGAAATGGGGTCGATGGAGAAATTGCCGGCGATAATCCCCAGTTCGTAATCGACCGCGCCGTACAGTTCCCTGAATTTGGACTGATCGGTGCCCAACTGCTGCCCGGCCGGCCCGTAAAAACGTTTATAAAGGAAGTTGCCCGCGATAAAGTCCGCAACTTCACTGCCCTGATTGGGCGTTCCCAGCATCACCACCCGCCCGATATTTTCCGGCCGGTACTTTTTTATATAGCCGCGCACGATCATCCCGCCCATCGAATACCCGACAAAATGGATTTTTTTCGATACATCCATTTTATTTTCCAGCAAGGATTTCCTGACATCGTCAACCAAACCTTCAATGGGTTTCTTGCATGACGGATAATCCACATTGATGACATCATATCCCTTTCCGGATAAGTGCCTTTCAAGGGAAGCCATCGAACTTTTCGTCCGGAAAATGCCATGCAGCAGAACAACGTAATCGCCGTCTTTCATGGGGTCTCCTTAATAATCCCCATCCCCCGGCTTGGGGCTGAAATATTTCATTTTGTCCGGCACTTTGTCGAAGGCTTTGGCGTCTTTCGGCGCCGGTTTCATCTTGGTGATGTTCGGCCATTTGCCGGTGGAGTAGTCGCGGTTGAGCTCGAGGAACGGTTCGGCGCGCGGGTCGATGTCGGTGACTATGGCGTCGATAGGGCATTCGGGGATGCAGACGCCGCAGTCGATGCATTCGCTGGGGTTGATGACGAGCATATTCTCGCCCTCATAGAAGCAATCGACGGGGCACACCTCGACGCAGTCGGTGTATTTGCATTTGATGCAGACGTCTGTGACGATATAGGTCATTGCGTGTAAAAATCAGCCTGCCTTGACGATCCGCTGGATGAGTTCCTGTTTGACCGTTTCCGCCTTGTCGTTGGCGATCTGGCAGGTGCCCACGGCTTTATGCCCGCCGCCGCCGTATTCCAGCATCAGGCTGCCGACGTCGACGCCGGCGGAGCGGTTGAGCACGGATTTGCCGACGGCGAACACCGTATTCACGTTCTGCTTGCCCGGCAGGACATGCATTGAAACGTTGATCTCGGGATAAAGCGCGTAAATGGCGAAGCGGTTGATCGAATAGATTTCTTTCTCATGCCGGAGGTCGAGCACCAGCAGCTTGCCGTTTATTTTTTTGCATTTTTTGATCTG